>JAQTYS010000004.1 GCA_028688175.1 Methanothrix sp.
TCCTCGCGAGTTACCAAATGTAGCGGCGAGCTTTCCGCTACAGAGAGGCGGACCAGGTGGGAGCCGGACTGAAAAAAGACGGACTGTCCCCCGGCTCCGGGTCCCGCGGTGGAAGCGCGCCCGCCCGCGTGGGGACCGGCCAGCTGCACTGTTCCCACGCAAAGCAGGAGCGCCTTGGTCTCAAGATCCATGGCCCATGGTTCGCGCTCTTGCCTTAAAGCCATAATCCTTGCGGCAAGGATTGCCACGAATCCTTCTGCCCTAAGAGACCGTCACCACATTGCTCTGAGCCAGAAGCGGCCGGTTTATGTCATCCTGGAAGAGGCGGAAGTCGTACTGGCCCGGCTCGCTGGGAAGCCGCCGGACCATGGTACCACAGCTTCGCCCGCCGGTAGATACCTTTCCCAGATCGAACTTGTCCGGCCGGGTCATGCCATACATGCCGATCACACTAGCAGGGGCCGCGCCCCAGAAGGTGATGGTAACCGTTCCACCCGGAGCTACATGCGATGGCTCGGCAATCACCTTATGGCCGGCGTTCGCTTTCACCTCAACCAGATTGCTTGAAGCCAGAGGGTCATTTGCCCCTCCTGCAAACATCTTGAATAGGTAGCTTCCCGCATCGGATGCAGAGAATGTGACATTTCCCGAATCCCGGCTGCCCAGCGTCTGACGTTCAATGGCATCCGAGGAGCCGTCCCGGTACAAGCCGATCCAATCATCCTTCCGGCCGAAGGCCCCCTGGAAGGAGACGATGATCTTCACACAGGTATAAACCGATGCTGGGGTCGCAGAAATGCTGGGTATTGCCACGCTAAAGGGCACAGACAGAACCTTTGTGCCATTCCGATTGAGCATCTCCAGCTGATAAGAGCCCACCTCTTGAGGAGCAGTGAGCCAGGCATCCCCGGTGATATTCTGTCCTAAATAGAGATCTTCTTGCGAATCATTCCGGCCCGAGGCAGCGGGTACAATCTGCCTTACCCAAACCTCCTGGCCGACTGGCGCCGTGAAGTTCAGATCCATCCTGCTGCCGGGAAGATAGCTCTTGGCGGAAAGCTGCATAGCTGCCCCTCCCGCTCCCGTGAATCGACCCGGGATGGGTACAGGAGAGGCCTGAGGGTAGCGGTCCACGCTGGGCCCACCGGAGACGGAGTTCTCCCGGTCGCAAATCTTGATGCCCTTACATCCTTCCTCCGGATCATTGAAATCGCTGTAATTGTTGCCCACCTTACCGTTATCCCAGTTGTTGAGGCTATCATCGCGGGCATTCTTCTTGTTGGAGAGATTATTCAGATAAATGGAATTATTGGTGGAGACCATCTCCGAAGAAGGCATGCTGTTATAGGATATGACCACGCCCTTTCCCTTGGACTGCGTATCTTTGCCCGTTTCAAGGTAGGAGAGATAGATTCCTTTCTCGTTTCCTACAAAATTGTTCCTCTGCGCAATGTTATCGCGACTGCTATCGATAGTCAGTGCGCTATCGCTTCCTGCTGCATTATTTCCGTCTATGAGATTGCCGTGGCTTTCTTGCAAATTTATAGCATCAATTCTGTTGCGCAGGAAGGTATTTCCTATAAGGCGATTTTCCGAGCTTCCTACCAGCTTGCAGCCGTAGCGGTTATCGCTTATCTCATTTCCATCCAGCAAATTTCGACTGCTGTTCTCAAGCAATAGCCCCTCATTGCCGTTTCCCTGAACGACATTGCCAGAGACGGTGTTATTGCTGCACTTTTGAAGGAAAATGCCCACATTGCCGCTGCCGCTGGCCATATTGTTTTTAATGATATTGTCATTGGAGAGTACCAGTATGCCCGCATCTTCCGTCCAACCGCTTGCACTCTTAGCCCACAGGCCTTCCACAACAACTCCATTTGCCTTGATGGTTATGGCCGGACCGTTTTCCGATTCCACACGAGGCAGATCTCCCCCAGTGCTCATGCCTTTGAGGATAATCGATCGGTCGATAACCAGACTCTCCTGGTAGTTGCCAGCGGAAACTTCAATAGTCTCACCGGACTGTGCGCCATCAATGGCCGCCTGGATTCTCTCACCTGGCATAACAACGACGACAGCATTCGCGCAATTGGCCAAAAAGGTTAACACAATCATTGTGATAAGGATTTTTAACGGCTGCTCGGGCATACTCATCATATAAACCTCACGGTATAAAATTCCATTCCTTCATAAGCCTGATAAGCAATGGCCATAAGAGGACAACTCAGCCAAAAGGATGTAAAAATGGAAATAAGCGAATTGCTGATCCACTTCGTATATGCTTTCACCACCATATTCGTCATAGTCAATCCAGTCGAAGCCACCCTGATCTACGTCACTCTCACCAGCAGCCTGAACTCAAAAGAGAGGACGCATATCTACAGGCGTACAACTCTGGTTGCCTTTGCCATTGCCATTCTCTTCTCCCTAGGCGGGGATGCGGTCTTACGCATCTTCGGCATCACAGTGGACAGCCTTCGCGTGGCTGGAGGCATACTGCTCTTTCTGGTAGCCATAGATATGCTGCGAGGCGTTCGCCGGCAAAACAAGGTCACAGAGGCGGAGCTGATAGATGCGAATTCGCGAGAGGATGTCTCCATATTTCCCTTGGCTATACCGCTGCTCACCGGCCCGGGAGCGATAACCACCGTGGTGGTTTTAATGGGAGCAGCAGACAGCCTGGCCAAAAAAAGCATGGTGCTGCTTGCTATCAGTCTGACATTCCTGGCCACATTCTTTATCCTTAAATTCTCGCAGTACATTGATCGAGCCCTGGGAATTACAGGAATAATGGTCATGACCAGAATCATGGGGCTGATTTTGGGGGCAGTGGCTGTGAGCTTTGTGGCCACTGGTGTCTGGAATTTATACCGGGCGATGGCGGGAGCCTGATTGAATGGAAAAAGATTCATTTATGGAGTGGTTTTCCAGCGAAATTCCAGAGACCCTCTTCCCTCAGATTGCCGCCCAAGTCCTCTTCCGCTGCGAGAATTGCGGAGAATGCTGCCGAGGAGAAGGTTACGCGCTGGTTGATGAAGCAGATGTACGAGAGATTGCCGGAACGCTTGGCATCCGCCCATCCCAGGCCAGGTCCAGGTTTACGGACCCGGATCCAGAAAAAAATCCGGGATGCCGGATCCTAAAGAGCATCGGGCCGGATAAAAGCTGCTGCCTTCTGGATCAACAGGCAAAAAGGTGCAAAATCTATAACCATAGGCCCCGCATCTGCCGGGCATTTCCCATGATCAGTGCAGATACGCAGGCGGAGGAAATAATAAGCTTTTACTCTGACTGCCTGGGAACGGCAAAATTTGTGAAAATGCTGCAAGAAAAGAGAATCGACCCCCAGGTTTTAAAGAACATCGAGAGCCTCACTAAACAGACAGAGGAGCTGCAAGCTCTGCAGATAATGCTCTTTATGTGGCTGACCCGCATGATGGGAGAAATAGAGGAAGCAGAGCAGATCGGCCGAATCACAGGAGTCAGTCTGCCCCAGGAGGAGAGCAGCTTCCAGAATGATTGTCTGGCCTACTTTCTGATGACTATAAAAACTGACGGATTGGATGAGTATCAGTACGAAGGCTAATCGAGGCAAAGAATGATAGCAGCAATAAAGATAATGGCAAAAAATGAGACGGAAAAATTTGTTTTTTTAAAGCGGTACGAATCCGTACTCTTCGGCAACCTTCTGGCCCTCTGAACCCACCATGAAATCGATAAATGCCTTAGCGCCAGGCGAGGCATCGCCAAAGGTGTAGAAGTAAAGCTTGCGAGCAAGTTCATAGCTTCCGTCCTTGATGGTCTCTGCTGTGGGCTTGACACCGTCTAGGGTTATGGCGCCGACAGCTCCGTCCTCAGCATAGGAAAATCCCAGGTAACCTATGGCCTTATTGCTGCCGGTAATGGCGGTCCTGACCTCGGCATTGCTGCCGGCGACAGTGTTTACCCCAGGTGTTTCCGCATTCTTGCCATTCATGATATCCTCATTGAAGGTGTCTCTGGTGCCTGAGCCCTGCTCCCTGGCAACAACCAGTATCTCTGAATCCGGGCCATCTACTAGATTCCAATTGGTGATCTCTCCCGCGTAGATCTTCTTGACCTGATCCTTGCTTAGTGCAGTCACGCCGGCATCATAGATCTGCTTGCTCACACCGATAACTATGCCGTCATAGCCCACCAGATTTTCCTGGAACTTGTCGCCGAAATTGCTCTTCTCATCAGCAGTAGCCTCGCGAGAAGCCATTGCTATATCGGAATTGCCTTCGGCAATATTCTTCATGCCTACTCCCGTGCCGCCCCCAGTTATCAGCACCTGTAACTCGGACTGCTCGCCATTGAAGGCCTCCGCCCCACCTTCTGCCAGAGGCAATACCGTTGTCGATCCAGAGACACGAACCGTCTCCTTGGCCATGACCGTCGAGGTGGCGATTGCACCCACGATCAAGGCGATTATTAGAGCGCTAAGTAGCTTTTTCACTGGAAATTCACCGGCCACACGAAGGCTGAAATAATAAATAAAGCTAACCAATATAAAATATATATCTGCCAGTATCTATGCTGTAACCATTTTTACTATATAGTGTATATTCAATGACGAGCAGGTTCTCCTGATAAAGAAAGAATAGGATCTAAGAGCGCTCTTGATCAAGGAGCAAATGCCGTTTGGGTGCGAATTGATGCAGTCAGTTTATATCCATGTACCCCTCAACTAAGGAGGCTTGAATTGCGCAGAAACTCACAAAGCACTGCAAGCAAGCATAACTGACCGTAAGAAGAGTCGAAGAGCGTGCCGTGAAAATGAAGTCAAAACAATCCCTCGTGATGGAATCGGAAGCATTGTCTATGATCGAAAAAAATGATCTCAAAGCCAGGGAATCAGAGGCTATATTCCAGACCTACGCCCGTCAGGATGTACTCCTCGTGCGTGGCAGTGGAGCTCGTGTCTGGGACTCGGAAGGAAAGGAGTACCTGGACTTTGTGGCCGGCATCGCCGTTAACAACGTGGGCCACTGCCATCCGGCCGTAGCTCAGGCCATATCTAAGCAGGCAGAGAGGCTAATTCACACCTCCAACCTCTACTACACGGAAAATCAGGTGCTATTGGCTGAGGAGCTGAAGGCCCTCACCGGCATGAGGAGGGCCTACTTCTGCAACTCCGGCGCAGAGAGCGTGGAGGCGGCATTGAAGCTGACCCGTCGCGCCACCGGCAAATCGAAGATCGTAGCTGCCGAGCGCGCCTTTCACGGCCGCACCTTGGGCGCTTTAGGCACCACCTACAAATCCATCTACCGCGAGCCTTTCCGGCCTTTGAATGAAGCGACATTCGTTCCTTACAACGATGTTGAGGCTCTCAAAGCAGCAGTGACAACCGAAACGGGCGCAGTCATCCTGGAGCCCGTGCAGGGAGAAGCCGGAGTATATGTGGGGGATGCAGAGTATCTTCGCGCTGCCCGGCAGATATGCGATGATAGGGGATCTCTGCTCATATTCGATGAGGTTCAGACTGGCTTTGGGCGTACAGGAAAGTGGTTTGGCAAAGATCACTTCTCAGTTATGCCGGACATCATAACTCTGGCCAAAGCCATGGCTGGGGGACTTCCCATTGGCGCCATGCTGGCCACGGGCTCAGCCGCCGAGGCCTTCGCTAAGGGCGACCACGGCTCCACCTTTGCCGGAGGACCGCTCATCTGTGCTGCCGCTCTGGCAGCCATTCAGGTCATAAAAGATGAGCGGCTGGTAGAGAGGTCCGAGGAGATGGGTGCGTACCTCAAGAGCCGGCTGGCAAAGCTCGCGCCTCGCGAAGTTCGCGGCCTGGGCTTGTTGGTGGGCGTTGACCTGGATGCGGATTGCAAGACATTGGTCGAAAAGGCTCTGGCTAAGGGAGTTCTGCTCAACAACACCGGCGAGCACACCCTGCGCTTCATACCGCCTCTGGTAGTTGGAAAAGATGAGATCGATAAAGTGGTGAATGTGATTGGAGAGTCACTCTGATTCCTGGCGGCAAGCCAGGCTTCGGCCAGCCTTAAGTCAGCTCAAGCCCTACGTGGCAGGAAAGGGCTTTGGAGAGATCTCCCGCCGATACGGGATCGCGCAGGAGACGATTGTGAAGCTGGGCAGCAACGAAAATCCCTATGGTCCCAGCCCCAAAGTGAGCGAAGCTATCGCCGGCATCTCTCCGGAGAGATACCCCGAACCCGAAGAGTTGATCGCGGGCATCGCCGACTACACCGGCTTTCCCGAAGAGATGATAATCATTGGAGCAGGCATGGATGGGGTTATGGACACTCTCACCCGCCTCTTCCTGGAAAAGGGCGACCGGACGTTCATCCCCATTCCAACCTTCAGCTACTATGAGATCTTGACCATCACAGCCGGGGCGACGCCTTTGCTCGCGCCTCGCGATCCGCATTTTGAGATAGCAGGCAAAATTCCTGCGGACATAAAGATGGCTTTTCTCTGCTCACCCAACAACCCCACCGGCAATGTGATTGGCAAGGAGGAGGTCTGCAGCCTGCTGGAGAGCACAGAGGCAATTGTGTTCCTGGATGAGGCTTATGTAGAATTCGCAGACCGAAGCCTCCTCGGGCTGGTGGAGCAGTACGACAACCTGATTGTGGGTCGCACGCTGTCCAAAGCCTTCGGCCTGGCAGGCATGCGTCTGGGCTACGCCGTAGCGCCCCGCTGGATAGCCGATCAGTATCGGAGAGCTGCGCCGCCCTTCTATGGAATAAGCTGTGCAACCGTTGCGGCGGGAACTGCGGCTCTTTGCGATCTGCCCTTCATGCGCCGTACGGTAGAAATGATAAGATCGGAGCGGCAGCGGCTGCAAAAAGCGACCGGGGCGCACCCCTCCCAGGCCAACTTCCTTTACCTGGAAACCGAGTGCGACTCTCGAGAGTATGTAGAGAGATTTCTGGCCAGAGGCATCATCATTCGAGATTGCCGCTCCTTTGGGGGGGCAGGCGAGCATCATGCCCGCGTGACCGTTGGTACGCCTTCTGAGAACGACCGCTTCCTCTCCGCTTTCCAGGAAATATGCTAGTAGCTCTGACCGGCACGCCCGGCACTGGGAAGACTACCATTGCTGCTCTCTTGGCCTACCGGATCATCGATATAAATGCTCTGGTGAAAGGGGGCATGAATTTCGGCAGGGATCCGGATAGGGGCTGCCTGGAAGCAGATATGGATGCACTTGCCAACTATCTGGCAGAGCAGGATTGCGATGAGCTGCTAATCCTAGAAGGCCATTTCTCTCATCACTTCGCAAAAAGGGCCATAGTCCTGCGACTGGCACCCTCAGTCCTCAGGTTGCGTCTGGAGGCACGGGGCTACTCCTCCACCAAGATCCAGGAGAACCTGGAGGCAGAAGCTCTGGATGTCATTTTAGTGGAAGCGGCAGAACGATGTGACCGGGTTGATGAGATTGATACCACCGGAAAGACCCCCCACGAAGTGGCAGAAATGGTGACGGAAATCGTCCAGGGAAGGCTACAGCTTCCTGCCGGACAGGTGGACTGGCTGACAGAATTTTTCGGCTGAAACTTTTAAGTGCTTAATAATGCGAGATCTGGCTGATGTGATGCCCTAGCTGGGTGCTTAGCTGGTTTTTATCTGGACGAGCGGCTCTTCTAAGGGAAGCGTCATTTTATTCTGGTCGCACACATTCAGGAGATAGCCTACTCGGCCTGCGGCCTTTTCTAGAAAGTTGAGGCTTTGGGCGTTATTTGCCTCGACGCAGGCAACGACTACAGCTCCCTTTGCCTCGCCTGCACATGCTATGGGCGCAGAAATCCATTTCCGTTCGGTGTCCGTCTCGCATTTATGGACACGGGGCATGACCAGAAGAGCACTCAAATCCATCCCATTGATAAATTCGATCAGCTCCTCCACCGATCCATGCAGGGCTCGCAGCACCAGGCTGCTCTCTTCCCTGAGGAAAATTCCTCCAATCAGTGCACATTCCATACCTGTTATGAGATGAGCCAGGGCATCGGCCAGCTTCTTATCCGTATCATCCGATGTGGACAAACAGGTCTGCATTATGCCGTCCATGGCAGCAAGCTCCCGGTTTGCCTGCATCATTCCAATCTCCCTTTCTTTTCGATCAGTTATGTCTAGAAGATTGCCCAGCATCGCTCTTTTACCTTCGTACTCAATAGGAACGGTTCGAAACTCAATCCAGCGGCAAGTTCCGTCTTTGCGCTGAACCTTCGACTCATAAACGGGTATATCCGAGGATAGGTCGCGTTGCAGGCGGCTGACGCACTGCATGTCATCGGGCTTGACGAGCTGCCAGAAGGGCAGGCCTAAAAGGCTCTGGGCTGAGCAGCCGAATATCTCGCCCAATTTTGGATTGACGAGCCGAAAGCCGCCATCTTGCAGGATATAAATGCCTGCCAGGGCGTTCTCCACAATATTTCTATGAATTCTCTCCGATCGCTCGATCTGCCCGCGCATTGCTCGTTCGCTGCTTTTAAATCTGGCCTCTTGTATGAGGTTCTCGAAGACATAAGGCAAACTCTTGAAACTTTCCAGGCTCTTGACCACATATTTGGTGGCTCGGTTCTCAAAGGCAACCACTGCCATCTCAGTGGTGCCGTGGCCCGAGACCATGACCACAGGAATATCCTGGTCGAGCTTTCTGATCCTCACCAGAACATCCAGGCCACCAATGCCTGGCAAGACCAGGTCCACTGAGATCAGATCATAAGCGGTGGCTGCGATCATCCTCAGCCCCTCTTCACCAGAGGCCGCGAAGTCCAGGAAGAATTCATCATGCCTTCTAAAGCCCATTCGAATCAGTTCGGCATGTTCCGGATCATCTTCGATAATCAGTATGCGAAATCCTGTCATGAGAATCCTTCCCTGCTCAAAATAGGGATAATGGATTTGCATATTTCTATCTTTCTACTTGCCGCCATAGGTTTAATAGCTGCAAACACATAAGGCAGGCAAGATGAAACTTTGTGCTGCTTTCTTGCTCTTGGCTCTAGTCGCTTCCTGCCAGGCTAAGACACTAGTTGTCGATCCAGGTGAATTCGGAGATGCCAAGACGCTTATGGCCGCCATCTTTCAGGCAAACAATGGAGATACAATTCAAATCCAGCCGGGAAATTATGCCGGTGCGCTCGTCGATAGGAGCCTGAACATCACTGCAGGAGGCCGGGTAATAATAGAGGGATCATTGGCAATAACTGCATCAGGTTGCAAGGTATCCGGCATCACCATAAAGGCTCGTGAAAATGATCCTGCCGTTAGCCTCGCTTCTCATGATAATCAACTTATAGGTTGCACCATAGCAGGCATCGCGACGGGGATTAAAGTAACCGGCGAGAATAATTCCCTAAGGGATTGCCGTATTGATTCGCCTGCGGGTGTGGAGATATTCGGCGCGAATAGTGATGTCTTGCATTGCATCATCTCGGGGAGCACAGCCATTAGAATCAACAATACCTGGGGGGGCATGATATCCGGTTGCCAAATATCTGCTTTGCAGGGCATACAAATAGAAGACTCCTTAGAAAATAATGTTCTTAATAACACATTATCTGGAAGCGGATTTGGTGTGGTGCTCACCCGTTCTCAAGGCAACAATGTTTCATACAACAACTTTTCTAGCGGCTTTGTGAGCGCTCTTGATGTTGTTGACGGGTCCCGCAATAATCTGACGAATAACTACATAACGGGCGGCAAAGTCGGCATAAGCCTGAGAGGATCGCAAAGCTGCAACGTCACCGGCAACATCTGCGAAAAGAATGAGCGGGCAGGAATATTTGCCGATGGAGCCTATCAAAATCGCCTGGTGAGCAACCTTCTTTCTGAGAACGGCAATGGTATCCTTCTTCAAGGCTGTGCGGAAGACTCTCTGATCTCCAACCGGGCATACCGCAATGTCTATGGTATCTCATTGCGCGCCAGCACAAAAAATATGCTGAGGGAGAACGTCCTCCGGGAAAACTCTTACAATCTGCGCATTGATTCCGGCCAGGGCCAATCAGGATCATCAAACCATGATTTCTTTTTGCAGGATATCGATTCAAGCAATCTTGTAGACGATAGGCCGGTCTGTTATCTGATAGGAAAAGCCAATCTCATGGCTACTGACCAATGCGGCTTCTTAGGACTTATATCCTGCAAAAACATCAGCGCCGCCAACTTAACCCTTAAAAATAGCAGCGTCGGCGTTTTGCTGGTCAATTCCACTAAATGCAATATAATTAACAGTAGCATTACGTGGGCTGAAACTGGCTATCTCCTCCTGGACAGTCTCGCTTGCACCATATCTCATAGCCAGGCAAAAGATTGTCGCATCGGCATTGGGACCGAATCATCTTCCTGGTGTCAGTTTGCCTACAACCAGGCCCGCAATTGCTCTGCCGAGGGATTTCGGGCTGACAATGCACAGGGCCACAGCCTGGTTGGCTGCAAAATGCAGTTCTGCCGGATCGGCATGGCTCTTCATGGATCTCGGCTCTGCAGGATTCGAAATTGCAGCGCGAGCGAAAACCAGGAGGATGGGCTGCAGCTCATCAAGTCCTATAATTGCACTCTTCTGGGAAATGCTGCAAAAACCAATGATCGAGGCATATATCTTGCAGGCAGCAATTACTGTTATCTGCAGGCAAACAATGTCAGCGAAAACACAGTAGATGGCTTATCACTGCAGCAGTTGGTCTATGCAATTGTCCAAAACAACACTGCCATGAGAAACGGCCAGGGAATTTATGTCCAGTCTTCTCGCAATTTGTCTCTCACTGGAAATATACTGGGTGAGAATAGCCGTTATGGCCTGCGTATGAGCAGCTCGAAGGACTGCAACATCACCGAGAATAACATTTATGATAATCTGATGGCTGGCGCCAATTTGGTGGATTGTGCGCGTTCTTTGCTCTACCATAACGTCTTCGCGGACAATGGCATCCAGAATGCAGCCGATAATGGGCAAAACCAGTGGGACGGCGGGCCAAAAGCCGGTGGCAACTACTGGAGCGACCATCAGGTCTTTGGCAACCCTGCCGATACGCCCCGCCAAATTCCCGGGGGCGGAGTAGATCGCTATCCTTTCCAGGACCCTTGGGGGTGGCTCTGATGGATGAAAAGGATCTTGATCTGCTCAAGATTGCCCAGGACGGAGTGGAGCTTACGTCGCGACCCTATCGAGTCTTGGGAGATCGGGTGGGCATATCCGAGGAGGAGGTTATAGTTCGATTGCGTGCCCTGCAAGAGGCAGGCATAATTCGTCGCTTTGCCGCTACCATTGGTCATCGGGCCCTGGGAATTGTGGCTAATGCCATGATCGCCTGGAAGGTGGCTCCAGAAGAAGTGGAGAGTGCAGGCATGCTATTCGCCTCATTCGATGAGGTTACCCACTGCTATGAGAGGGCGGTCGCCGAGGACTGGCCTTATAATCTTTACACCATGGTTCACTCAAAAAGCCGAGACGACTGCCTGACGATCGCAGATCGGCTGTCGCAAAGATCAGGCATAAGTGATTATCGGGTGCTCTTTAGCGATTTTGAGTACAAGAAGACCAGCGCCAGAATTTAAGCGGGGAGTGAGAATGGCAGAGCAGAGAGATCTCCAATCAACAGGGCCGCGATTGCCGCTTTTTCTGGACCTCAAGACTCGGCTTGTGGTGATTTTTGGAGGAGGAGCGGTGGGCGAACGCAAAGCCAGGCTGTTTTCCCAATACGGGCCGGTAAGAGTCTTATCCCGCGATTTCTCCCTCGGGATCTTGGAGCTGGCGAAGGACTCGCAAGGCCGGGTTGAGCTTGTAGAGTGCGATCTAACTTATGATTTTGGCAAATATCTGCAGGGCGCATTTATCGTGATACCCGCCACCAGCGACTCAAACTTAAATCGTGCTATTGAAGAAGAGGCGCGGGATATGAATATTCTCGTGAACAATGTGGAGGGCCCCGGAGATGTGGTGGTTCCTTCTATTCTGCAAAGGGGCTGTATTGCTATTGCCATCTCCACAGAGAGCCCGGCCCTCACCAAATACCTTCGCCTCCGCCTGGAAGAGGAGCTGACTGATAACTATCAGGAGATGGCCCGGCTGATAAACCAGATACGCAGAGAGAACAAAGAAATTGTATCCACGCAGAAGGATAGAGCTCGCATAATCTGGGAGATATTATTGGACGATGAAGTTTGGAGGCTTCTCGAAGTCTCCTATGAAAAGGCCTATATGAGAGCCCGCTCACATGTTTGCCTCGATGAGCGAGATAGCCTCGATGCTGGTGACACACCGCAAGGCCTCCATTGATGAGATTGAGCGGGCCTGGCACGGAGATGTACAGACCCTTCTCAAATGGGTGGGCTCATTGGAGAGGGTGGAAGAGTGTGCTGTGCTTAAGACCTGCAATCGCGTCGAGATTTATATTGTCAGTACGCGCGGCGAGAAGGTGCTCTTCGACCTGGCCAAGAAGGCGCGCGTCTCTTCTCGCATAATCGATTTTCATGATCACGATGAGTCTCTGCTTCACCTCCTGCGCCTGGCCTCGGGGCTTGAGTCCATGATCATCGGCGAGGATCAGATCCTGGGTCAGATGAAGGATCTGGTGCAGATAGCAGCCAAGGCGGGAACAACAGGGTGGATGCTGGATACCGCCTTTAAAAAAGCCATTGCTGTTGGAAAGAGGGTGCGAAAAGAGACCCAAATTAATGAGAGGTCCGTATCTGTAGGATCTGCTGCCGTAGACCTGGCCCAGCAAATTCTTGGTGATTTGAAAGGTCTATCTGTTCTGGTGATTGGAGCCGGGGAGACGGGGGAGCTGATATCTCGGGCCCTCTTGGCCAAGGATATCGGCTCGCTGGTGGTCACCAACAGGACCTACAGTTCAGCCCAGTGCCTGGCCGAGTGCTTGGGTGCTTCTGCTATCCCCTTTGAAGAGATGAAAGATCGTCTCAAGACCTCTGACGTGGTCATCAGTGCTACCTCTGCCCCCCATTATATCCTTCTCAAAGAGGACATCGAGAAGGCCATGGCAAGAAGAGATTCTAAGCTGCTCATAATAGATATCGCCAATCCCAGAGACGTTGACGAGGCGGCGGCAGAGGTTGCAGGCGTAGAGCTGCATAACATTGACAGCTTAAAGAATATAAGCAGCGAGAACATGAGGCAGAGGATGGAGGAGGCCAATAGGGTCGAGGCCATCATTGCTGAAGAGATGCAGCTCTTAAAGGCTAAATATAAGAGAAAACAGGCTGAGGATCTTCTGGCCAGGCTGTACTCCAAAGCCGAAATTATCAAGGATCAAGAGGTCAAGCGGGCCATGAACAAGCTCTCGGCCAGGCACACTCTGGGCGAGATCGAGCAGCAGGTACTGCAGGACATGAGTCATTCCATTGTCAACAAGCTCTTCTCTGAGCCTACCAAGACTCTCAAGAGGGCGGCGGAGCTTGGGGACAATGATATCCTTAATGTGGTCACTCAACTATTCCGGCTGGAGGAAATAAATGAGGAGAATGAGGCGGCTAAGAGCGCCAAGAATTAGAGAGATGGTAGCTGAAACAAGGCTATCCTGCAATGATCTGGTGCAGCCCATATTTGTGGATGAGAGAATATCCGAGCCTAAGGCAATTGAGGCTATGCCCGGCCAGTTCCGGCAGAGTCTGGAGAGCCTGGTGGCGGAGGCGCAAGCTTTGGAGGATTTAGGCGTGCCTGCTGTGCTCCTATTCGGCCTGCCGGCTCTTAAGGATGAGATTGGCTCTGGGGCCTACGATCCGCATGGCATTATTCAAAAAGCGGTAGCCGCCATCAAGGAGACCACTAACCTGATAGTAATAACCGATTTGTGCCTGTGTGAGTACACCAGCCACGGACACTGCGGCCTCGTCCGGGGTGAGAAGATCCTCAATGATGAGACGCTGCCCATATTAGGAGAGACGGCTGTTAGCCACGCCCTGGCGGGCGCGGATATTGTAGCTCCCAGCGGCATGATGGATCATATGGTGCAGGCCATACGCACTGCTCTGGATCTGGATGGATACAAAGACACGTCAATTTTATCTTATTCCGCCAAGTACGCATCCACCTTTTACGGCCCATTTCGCGAGGCGGCTGAGTCAGGCTTTGCCTGGGGGGATCGCAAAGGCTACCAGATGAATCCTGCCAACTTTTCCGAGGCGCTTTGGGAGGTACAACTGGATGTAGAAGAAGGTGCTGATATGGTCATGGTCAAGCCGGCCATGCCCTACCTCGATGTTCTGCGCGCTGTCAAGGACATGTTTGCCATGCCTACGGCCGCTTATCAGGTCTCGGGCGAATATTCTATGATTGCAGCCGCGGCAAAGCAGGGCTGGTTGGATGAAAGGGCGGCCTTCCTGGAATCGTTAACCTGCATCAAGAGGGCGGGCGCTGATATGATTATCACCTACTGGGCCAAGGAATATGCCCAGCTTGGCCAATAAGTGCAAAAAATTCATATCTATCGAAAAAGGAGGCGGCGGATCGCTGCCTCCCATCCTTTCGTTAAATGGTCAGTTCGACAGTTCTGCCTAACATTACGTCTTCTTCGCTCACATCAAGATTTTTTACCGTTACACCGGCTTCATTTCCTGAGTAGATCAAATACGGGCTGATTGCGTGACATCCTTGCCCGCCCTGTGTGGAGTAAGGAACTCTTATCTCAAATGAGTCATCCTTTATAGTGCCTTCATTTAAGTAAATGAATTCCCTCTTCTGATTGGAGGTCATGTTAAGCAGGGCGCCTACCTTCTGGTCCGACCCAGTTCTTACCTTTATCACCGCTCCAGGAACATACTCGAAGATCTTGACCTCGCTCTTGGCCGGGCTTGCTCCTACAAATGTCTTCGATTCATAGATCAGACGGAAGTGACCTGTTCCTGCTCCATCGAATAAATAGAGCTTTCCTAATGTCGTGTTAAAGAGCCTATCTTGTGGTATGGCTACATATTCCGAGCCATAGTCTTCCATTCTTATGTAACTGCTCAGATCCTTATTGGCCCAGGTGGTGAGAGCGGCAAGTTTGCCGTAGATCAATTTGTTATCCGCAAGGATGTATCTCGATCCTCTTGCGTCCAGCACTGCCGTGGCTTCTTCTTCATTTTCCGATAGATAAAATTTGGCCGCATCCGCCACTCCTGCCTGGAAATTGTTGGCTACTACCGGTCGCTCTGCCATGTAGAGAATCCAGTTGCCATAGTCCCACCAGCTCATGACGCTGTATTCGGCCACTTCTTGGGGTTTATCAAAGAAGCTGGTTGCATTGCTGTTTTCTTTTAACCAGGCAAGTGACTCCTGCCAGTCTCCGCTGACTGCCGGGGGAGAACTCTCGGCAAAGGAGGCCGCATCCCAAGCGGTGGGCAGGACAAGAAGCAGGAATAATAATCCCGCCAATAGCCTCGAATGCCTTGCAGTGGGTGCAGGTTCAGCTTCCTGGCGCTTCTTATTAATCATATCCCATATAGTGAATAATAGTATACTTATCAAAATACCCATAGTGATTGTAGATACATAAAGGAAACGCGACTGCCCAAGTGTGAGAATGAGTGTAGCTGCTATCCACAGCAAGAGCAGGATCTGGCCCTGTCTCTTGGGACCTGTGCTGCGACGAATGTAAATTAAGGATGCTACCAATCCACCCAGAGAGAAGAGAAGATTCAATCCCAGCATAGAGAAGGCCACAAGTGAAAAGGTCTCTGCATCAAAGATGAGCGGCTCGGCCTCGCTGATCTTTCCGATCATCTCTCCACCCCATATGTATTCCAATCCTGACCGAATCAGTGTCCCCACACCGAAAAATCCGCCGGCATCCTTTGAGATGATGATGGCAAATAAGGCTGAGACTATCAGGATGCTCAAAGGAAACGCCTTCCAGGATATTTTCCTCTTAGCCATGATGTAGGCAAGGCCGAACATAATGCCAAGGGCAATAATCATTGCTCCGATTCCATAGAAGGATGCAGAGAGCCAGGCTGTATTGCCAAATGGCAGAACCAAGATGAAAGCGATAGCATACGAAGCTATGAGGATTGTCGCGATCTCTTTAGATGATTTGCCCTCTTTAAGGTCCAATGTTATCTGGACGGCTGCGTAAAGCAGGAATATTGCCAGGTAGATATCTGCTCCTTGCCAGGTATATGCCAGGGCGGCCATGGCTACACCACACGCAAGGGTGTAGAGGTATCTCTTCTCCTTTCGGCTGATACACATGATCATGAAGAGGAGTATGGTAAGTAAGAACAGAACCTCCAGGCAGTGGTGATCCAGGGCGGCAAACATGGTATAAAGGAGATAATATGGCGCCAGAGCAGTCATGAATGCAGCAAGGAGTGCCATTTTATGATCGAAGAGCTCTCTGACTATGTAATAGACTACTACTATAGCGATTAAGCCCATGATCAGTGGTGCAAAGCAGGCCACCAGCTCGATTCCGGGTTTGCTGTGCTGGCCCAAAGCCACACAGAGTGCGGCAGAGACCTGATCGAAAAGAGGGGGCCAGGTAATCTCCAATCCGTGAGGATAGTCCAGGTAAGAATCAAACCAGAGCGTATTGGGAAAATGGATTACTGTATACAAAATTCTGCGCATATGATAATACTCATCATATCCAGGCAGCACAATGCCATTTTCTGTTAATGAGTTTCTCCCTGCAAATAGCCTCAATAATAGGCCCAGCACTAAAACTGCAACTAGCTCTGCTGGCTCGCTTCTCCTCCCTTGATCCATGGCTTTCGATATTGAATGGGAATATATAAAAGTTTCACTTGATCTTTAATTCACAAGATCCTCATCTTGTGCCAGATTGCCAGACAGGCTATTATCAATGTCCTGGCTGTCGAAGACCACCAGTTCATAGATGATAACATTCTCTCTGATCTCGGCAGTGACCCCGTAGCTCTCCTCTATCTCTACAAATATCTCTTCCTGCATATCCAGACCGTGTTCGAGCTCAAAGCCTTCAATATCTTCCAGTGAAAAACCTTGGTCTGATGCTATATTCGCCTTGATCTCTTCTAATACTTCCAGCGGCTCTTTCGCGACAAGGAAGATTGTGAAACCATTGATTTTATCATCGATAAATTCGATTGCGAGCTGTAATTCCCAGGGATCATTTGCGATCGTCAACTCTCTTTTCTTCTTTAAATCATCAATCAGAGCAGCGGAGAGCTGGAGCTCTTCTGCCGCCTGGTGCATTGCCGCAAAAAGTGAATCATGGGCTTGAGCAATATCCTCAATGATCTCCTTCCAAAGATCGTAGGTGAGGCTAAACAAGTCTAAGCCCCCCGGTATTCAACATTTTGAGATCTGAGACGAAATCATCCATGAGATTTCTATTTCTCAAGACGGCGGCAGGATGAAAGGTGACAAGATAACGATCCTCCAAGATCCGTCCGCGCAAGTCTGCAATGCCCTGTCTGCCTAAGACGGCCTGTGCTGCCGTATTTCCCATCAGGCAGATGATTTTAGGATGGAGGATTTCTATTTGGGACTGCAAATAGGGACGACATCTTTCTATCTCCTTTTTTTTCGGCTTTCTATTTTGCGGGGGGCGGCATTTTATGACGCTGGTTATAAACACCCTTGATCTCTCCAGACCGGCCCGCTCTAGAGCGGCATCCAGCAGTCTTCCTGCCCTGCCCACGAATGGCTTTCCGGTTAGGTCCTCTTCTTTGCCGGGGGCTTCTCCTACCAGCATGATATCCGCGGGAGCTGGGCCGCTGCCCGGCACGGCAAGATTTCTTTCCAAAAAAAGGGGGCAGAGGCGGCAGGCGCAGATTTGTTGGTCAAGATGGGGAAGATCGATTTGATTCATGAATATGACTTTTTCATTTCCGTTATTGATAATCTTTTTCTTCCTAGAAAACGAAAGGTTCTTATTTGCTCAAAACCTGTAGCCAAATGAGGAGGGCACGAGATGCAGTTTGCAGAGTGGACTTATCCCTTGAGGAAGTTTGACGACATCTATTATGCCATTGAGAGGATCGTTTACGGCAAGGGTGAGCTGAAGGGGTTCACCACGGAAGATATCTATAATAACCTGAGAGATAAGCGCTTTTTCCAGGATGCTCAGGACCTGAACCGATACCTTCTGGACAGCGGGGCAAAATATAAAATTAAAAAGATCGAAGGTACCTGGGAGCGCTACTACTAATAACAAAAGTTAGGAACTAGCGTTTCATCGAACTTTTTTCTGCAAAGTAAATATTTCTTTCATCAATTCCCAGCTCCACGAATCTGCCTGTGGCCAGAATTCTGTGGCTGTGTTTGAGCGGTGCAACCCTCACCCCCGCTGACACCACTGATTCGGGCGGCAGAGTCACATTCTCGCCGATGACTGCAATAAGGCCCTCTCCTATACCATTTTCTCCACCTATTACGCTGTGCTCCTCGATTGTAGTGTGCCGGCCTGTGATGGTGCGATGGATATTGACTGTATGCTGGATTTGGGCGAAGCTCATGATCATGCTCTCTTTGATCTCTACATTGCGTTCAATGATGCTCGTATGACCAATATGAGAGTTCTCAATGGTCACACCTTTTTCGATATGGCAGTTCCTGCCGATGGAAACATTGCCTAAAAGCTGTATATCGCCGGAGGCGAGAGCAGGCTCTATTTTGGCTAATGTGCTGGGATGAATCCACTGATTGGGCTTATAGTGGTACTTGCGGTCGAAATGGCGGACAGCTCCGGAGAGGCAGTCCATGGACGCCTGGTGCAGTCGTTCCGGAGTGCCGATATCTATCCAGTAGCCTGTGATGGGAAAGCCGTAAACAGGATAACCGTTCTCTGTTAAGTAGGGAATCAGGTCGCCGCCGATGTCTCGGCCTTTGTCTCCCATCTCCGCCAGAACTTCGCGAATCCGGGGGGAGAAGAGGTAGAAGGCAGTGTTTATCATGCGGCTGGGCTCGCTTCCTTTTTTCGGCTTTTCTACGAATCCCAAGATGCGCATATCATCGTCCACGCGGGCTACGCCATACTGGGAAATGTTCTCCAGAGGTCCTAGCTCTTTTAGGGCCACGGTGAGCAGCGGTTTATGCTTCCGATGGAATTCGACGATGCTTGCCAGGTCTACGTCGATCAGATTGTCTCCCGAGACCACCAGCAGGTCATCGTTGATATCATAGTAGTTCATGCAATAGCGCAGGGAGTCGGCGCTTCCCTTGTCGTCGTAGAGGGGCTGGTAGCTGAAGTCCTGGTGATCGGTGATTCCCAGCCGCTTGAAAAAGCCCTCGCCGGCTTTGAAGTAATTGCTCAGGTTGAGGGTGTTGCTGGCACCCTTGCTGCCCAGGATGAACCTTCTGCAGCCTTGACTGGCTAAAACCCGGAATAAGTTGGCGATGATAGCGGTGTCGCATAGCTCTACCAGCGGCTTGGGCTGGCCTAGTGTAAGCGGGTACAAACGCGTTCCTGAGCCGCCGACTGTGGCTAAGACCTGGGGAAACATGACCGCCGATTTGGTATCCGCAAATATTAAGCCTGTCGCTTAGCCCTTTTTAGCCAAGCCCGTTAGCCAAAGCCCGCTGGCTTGGCCTAGTAGCCGCGCATGATTTTCATGATGATGCGGGCGATCATAAAGGCGATGATGAAAAGGATGGCGTAGAAGGCTATGCTCATTATGTCCATGAGTGGGTGCAGGTCGCTCTTGGTTTATAGATTTGACTGCAAGGTCATTGAAATACTTCGAGTTGTGATAACCCAGCCAAATTGCAAAAGATTGATCTCCCAGAACCGCCCCTACACCCGAGGAACAGGTGCGATTCATGATTCAGAGCGAGGCCATAGAAAAGGCGAAGGATCACTTTGCCAAGCTGCTAGAGCAGCAGCTCCTACGTGTTGATCAGATAAAGGCGGGAGATACCTGGGTTGACTACAGCAAGCTGCACCCCCTCATCATCGGCGTGGTGGGCGGCGACGGCATCGGCCCCTACATCACAGAGCAGGCTGTGCGTGTCCTGAAATACGTGCTGGCTGATGAGATCGCCGCAGGATTGGTGGAGCTGCGCGACATTCCGGGCCTCGACATCGAATCAAGGGTCAAAGTGATGAAGGCCCTGCCTGAGGATGTTCTGGCGGCGCTAAAGGAGTGCCACGTCATCCTCAAGGGTCCCCTCACCACTCCCAAGAAGGGCGATAAGTGGCCCAACCTGGAGAGCGCCAATGTCTCCATGCGCCGCGAGCTGGACCTCTTCGCCAACGTTCGTCCCGTCAAGGTTCCCGAGAAGGGCATCGACTGGATCTTCTACAGGGAGAACACCGAAGGCGAGTATGTCCTGGGCAGCCAGGGTTACAATGTCACCGATGATCTGGCGGTGGACTTCAAGGTCATAACCACTCCCGGCGCAGAGAGGATTGTCCGTCTGGCCTTTGAGTATGCCAAAAAGAACGGCATCAAAAAGGTCTCGGCTGTCACCAAGGCCAATGTCATCAAGGCCACGGACGGCAAATTCCTGGAGGCGGCCCGGCGTGTCGCTCGGGAGTATCCGGACATCGCCTTTGATGACTGGTTTGTGGACATCATGGCAGCCAAGCTGGTGGATGAGAAGCGCAGGAAGGACTTCAAGGTCATAGTGCTGCCCAACCTCTACGGCGACATCCTCACCGATGAGGCCGCCGAGTTTCAGGGAGGCGTGGGCACGGCAGGAAGCGCCAACATAGGCAAGCGCTATGCTATGTTTGAGGCCATCCACGGCTCGGCTCCGCGCATGGTAGAGGAAGGCAGAGCCATCTATGCCGACCCGGCCAGTATGATGCGAGCCAGCGTCATGCTGCTGCGCCATATCGGCTTTGTCAGCCATGCGGCCAGAATGGAGAAGGCACTCGATATCTGCGGCCAGCTGGAGAAAAAGGTCGTCCTCACCGGCAGATCCGATGGGGCAACAGGCGCCCAGTTTGCCGACTATGTCCTAGAGACCCTTCAGGGCCTGAAACCTTGAGAGCTGCTGCCAAGGAGGGCAAGCTTTAGCTAAAATAATAACATAATAGCATCTGTGGAAAATTTGGCTGAAGCATTATCGGGCCTGAGCAAGGACGACCGCTCCCTGCTCAGTGCCATTGAGACCGGGATGAAGACTCACGAATGGGTCCCATCCTTTGTGATCTCAGAGCTATCCGGCCTGCCGGTCCGCAAGGTGGAGTTTCGGCTAGGCCTACTTTTTGAAAAGAAGCTGGTAGAGCGGGAGAGCATGCACTATCTCGGCTACCGCATAGATTTTGATGCCTATGATCTTCTGGCTCTATCCGACTTTGTGAAACGGGGGAAGTTGTCGGCCTTTGGCGAGAGAATTGGAGTTGGCAAAGAGTCGGTGGTCTACGAAGCAATGGGAGATGTGCACCTGGCAGTCAAATTCCACCGCCAGGGAAGAACCAGCTTCAAACATATTCGCCGCCTGCGCGATCACCTCACCGATAAACCCAAGGTTCCCTGGCTCTATGCCGCCGCTCTGGCCGCTCGCCACGAGTTTGCCGTCATGGAGAAGCTCTATCCAAAAGTATCCATTCCCAGGCCCATCGCATGCAGTCGTCATGCTCTGGCTATGGAATTTGTTAGCGGCCCCGCCCTCAACCGCATCACTCTCTCCGATCCCGAGAACGGATTGAACATGATCTTAAGCGAGGTGGGAGCCGCCCGCAAGCAGGGCATCATTCACGCCGACCTTTCCGAGTTCAATATAATGGTCGATGACTCCGGCCCCAAGATCATCGACTGGCCTCAGGCGGTAGAGGTTACCCATCCCCATGCAGAGGAGCTATTAGAGAGGGACCTGGTCAATGTCTTGCGCTTCTTCGAGCGAAAATACCGGATAGAAATGCCGCTGGATAAAGCTCTCGGGCTTGTAGCGGAGTCGGGAGGCTAAAAGCAGTTGAGCATATTCGGTGTGGATATTGCCAGTGGCTCGCCATCAGCCAGAAGGATGCCCAGCTACTCTCTGGTGATCCTGGACGAGGGAAACGTGGCTGGTTTTCACATGATCAGCCGGCACAAGCTTATTCGGCTCATCAGGGAGCGCCAACCGGAGATGGTAGCCATGGACAATCTGCACGAGCTGGCTGCGGATCGAAGAGAGCTGATCGATATCTTGCGCAGGATGCCGCCAGCTACCAAAATGGTACAGGTAACGGGCGCAGAGAGGCCGCAGTCCCTCATCAAGCTGGCCCGCTATCACGGCATCACCTTCGATCGCACCAAACCACTGCAAGAGGCTGAGGTCTGCGCCCGGCTGGCTGCTAAAGGGGTAGGTGTGGTTCTATCCGCCTTCCAGGAGAGGACCTGGATCAAGGTCAGCCGGAGACGTTCTTTAGGCAGGGGCGGTTGGAGTCAGAACCGCTATACTCGCAAGATCCACGGCGCTGTGATGGGTCTGGCACGAGAGGTGGAAAAGCAGCTTCGTGAAGCGGGACTGCAGTACACCTCACGGGCCGTGGAGGGCCTGGGCGGATATACCAGGGCCGAGTTTGTGGTAGAAGCGCCTCGTGAGAAGGTGCGCATCAATCCCGGTTACTACAGCGATGCCCAGCTCCTCGTGCAGAGCATGGAGCGGCCCGAGCTACAGTATCAACCGCTTATGCAAAGGCGCGGTTACATCATCGTGGGGCTGGACCCGGGAACGACGACGGGGATCGCCGCGCTGAACCTATCCGGCGAGCTGGTGGACCTGACAAGCTCCAGGGGCCTGTCCTCCTCAGATGTGATTGAATGGATTGCAGTCCGGGGCAGATCGCTGCTGGTCGCAACTGACGTATTTCCTACTCCAGGCGGAGTCGAGAAGGTCAAGCGCGCTTTTAATGCCGTTCTCTACTCGCCGGGAGGAGACATTTCGGCGGAAGAGAAGATCGCTTTGGGAAAGGAATTTGGCTACAGGAACGATCATGAGCGCGATGCTCTGGCTGCAGCCGTCAGTGCTTTTAAAAAATATAAAAATAAGTTCCTGCTGGTGGAGAAGAAATCCCCTCTTGATGTCGATCCTGATGAGGTGAAAGCTCTGGTGGTACGAGGCTATTCCATTGAAAATGCCATCGCCGAATTTGTGCCAACTTCTGCGGCCTCAGTTCAAAAGGGGGGGCAGCATGACCGGGGGGTGGACGTTCTTGATCCGTCGCTCGATGTCTCTCCTGATGTCGCAGCCTTGCGCCAGCACAGCCAGCAGCTTGCCGAGCAGGTCAGAACATTGCGCTCTTATGCGGATGAGCTGCGCTCTCGTTTAGCGGAAAAAGAGGTTGAACTCAATATTGCCAATGGCAAACTGGATCGCCTGAGGGATAAAACAGCTCGCGAGATAAAACGGCAGCATGAGATCAAGATCCGAGATAAAGAGATTGAACGCCTCCGGGCGGTGCTGCGCTCTGAGAGAAAACATATCAAGAAACTGAAGAAAATATTGGAACGCCAGCGGAAGGCGGAGATCATTGAGGATACATACGGCCTGCAAAGGCTCAAGCCTCTGGCAGCCTTTACCCGCGAATCGATTCAGCAATCGATCGAGCTACATCGTTTGGGAAAGGGTGATTGGGTCTTTCTGGAAGATGCTAGCGGCGGCGGCAGGAGCACGGTAGAGCTTCTGCATGATCTGGAGATTTCCGGTGTGGTTGCTGGGGGCGAGCCCAGCCCTGCCATGCGTGAGCACTTCCTGCAAAATGGCATTGCATTCTTCTCTCCGAAGAGCTTGCCTGTGCAGATGATCAATAACATGCCCTTTGTGCGAGGGGATGATGTGGCTGCTGCCTTAGCCTCTTGGGAGGAGGAGATGAAGGATCGCCTGGCCAGGCTGCAGGCAGAGCGGCTGGAGAGTCTTTTCCAGGAGTATCGGGTGGAGAGAAAGAAGGAGGAGAAGCAAAAGCAGAAGCTTGCCCGAGGCCCTCCTGGCTGATGTGAATTGAGAACGAATCATTTTATGATCTTTTCATACATCTTATGAATCCGGACTTAAGATCTTTTCATACACCTTGTGAATTATGCATAATTCGTCCTAAATATGCTTATTAGATAGGATTATGTCTTACTTATTGGTGGTAATGTTGCTCTCCATCCGGTCACTACTATTATTATGTTTACTAATATCAACACTGCTGGCAGGTGCAGCTTCGGCTGAAGATTCTGCCATCAATGGCGCTGATAACGCCTGGGTGCTGATCAGTTCAGCTCTGGTTCTGATCATGATTCCCGGCGTGGGCCTCTTCTACGGAGGCATGGTTAGAAAGAAGAATGCCATCTCCACGATCATCTTCAGCTTTGCCGTTATGGGCATCATAAGCCTGCAATGGATCTTGTACGGCTATACCCTGGTCTTCGGAAAAGATATAGGTGGTCTCATCGGCGGCCTGGACTTCCTGGGTCTGGCGGGTGTTGGCATGGGTGTGAAAGAAGGGCTGACTATTCCCTCGCTCACCTTTATGATCTTTCAGGCCATGTTCGCCATCATTACCGTCTCTCTGATCACGGGCTCCTACGTGGAGAGGATCAAGTTCAGCTCGTTTCTCGTCTTCTCTTTGGCCTGGGCTACTCTGGTTTACGATCCAGTGGCTCACTGGGTTTGGGGCGGGGGGTGGCTGCAACAGATGGGCGCCCTGGACTTTGCCGGCGGCATAGTGGTGCACATCACTGCAGGCGTCTCGGCGATGGCCGTGGCTATGGTTATCGGTGTTCGTAAGGGCTTTGGAACTGATCCGATGGAGCCGCACAACATTCCCACCACAGTCATCGGCGCTGCTCTGCTCTGGTTTGGATGGTTCGGCTTTAACGCGGGCTCTGCTCTGGCGGCAAACGGCATAGCAGCCAATGCCTTTGTCACTACCAATACCTCCGCTGCGGCTGCAGCCACCACCTGGATGCTCCTTTCCTGGCGACAGAGGGCGCCATCCGCCTTGGGCATGGTGACGGGAGCTGTGGCTGGTCTGGCGGCAATAACGCCTGCCGCAGGCTATGTGACACCTCTAGCTGCTATTCCCATTGGCATCGTAGCTGCCATTGTTGGCTACTATGCGATCGTCCTCATCCGAGGAAGCGCCAGGGTGGACGATTCGCTGGACGTTTTGGCCTGTCATGGCATCGGCAGCACCTGGGGTGTGCTGGCTACTGGCATCTTTGCTACCATCGGAGCTACGGGTCTGCTCTCCGGAAATGCTCATCAGGTGCAGGTTCAGCTCTTGGCCATAGCCGTAACCTGGATCTACTCATTTATTGTCACCTTCGGCCTGGCCAGGGTCATCGATACGGTCATGGGACTGCGGGTGCGAGAAGATGAAGAATCGGTTGGCCTGGACATCAGCCAGCATGGCGAAGGCGCTTACATGTAATGTGGGGGAACATGAAGAAGATTGAAGCCATAATTCGGCCCGAGAAGCTGCATCTGCTGCGCGGAAAGCTGGACAGTAAGGGCTTTTCGGGAATGACGGTGAGCGAAGTTAAGGGCCGGGGCCGCCAGAAAGGCGTCACCTTGCAGTGGCGGGCTGGTGATTACCGGGTGGAGTTTTTACCGAAGATGAAGCTGGAGATGGTGGTGGATGATAGGGATGCGGAAGCCGTTATCGACCTTATCTGCGAGCATGCCCAAACTGGCGAAGCGGGAGACGGCAAGATCTTCATCTACCCGGTAGATGATGTGGTGCGTGTGCGCACCAAGGAGCGGGGGTGCGGGGCGGTATAGCCTCGCGCTCGAAAAATACTCCTATCGATACTTTTATTATTTACTCCATTCATTATAAATATAAATGAAAAAATAGATCAAGGTACTCTTATAGCCTTGGAAACTCGGCTTTGGTCGGAGCCTTGAAGCAGGTGCAGTCAAAGATGCCCGTCACATCTGAGCCGAATCCATTGCTGCCCTTCCGGTATGTTTCGGGCATGCTCAAATATCCTCCGGAACAACAGGGCAGCCAGTCGTCATCTTCCTCAGTCTCATCCACCGATGCCGTGAGGTTCATGAGCTTCTCAATGTGGTAGGTTCCCCAGTAGTCTTCATCCACATCTACCAGCGGCTTCTTCCAGGCAGTGTTTTCTATGAACGTATTTTCATCTTCATCTTCTTCGGATACGATATCAGGATCTCCCTGCAGCATCCCGATATGCGCACGCCCAGCAGTCATATCCTCAGAGATGTTCATCATGCTCACGCTGGGGTCTTCTTCAGAGATGAAGTCCTTGGCAAGAACTTCCAGTTCCTTATCCAGGGCATGGGCATACTCTACTTCATGATGCATTACCGTGGCAGACCCGCGATTCTTAAGCCAAGTCTTCTCCTTGAGCAGGGAGTTAAACTGCAGCGGACTGCTAGCGTAAAATCCCGTGCCCACGCCGAATACTACTGGGCTTTGTATCATGGAGTTGTCTTCCTTAAGCTGAATGCAGCTCAATGCCTCCGCATAATCCGGTTCATATTCATCGCTCTGATCGACGCTGTAATTGGCATAATCGGAGCTTTCTGTGGATAGTATCGATTCCGTATCGATCGTGCCGCTGCCGTGGCTGTAGTCCATGACTTCAACTCCATTGTTGCCTGTTCCGGAGAGTCCCAGGGTATTAGGCATTTTGGCATACTTGTAGTTCATGAAGTAGCCTTCGCCGCTCACGCTCTGTTTCATATCCAGAGTAAGATTGTTTTTGATGGTGTATTCTGCAGATGCAATACTGGTCAAGAAGGCCATTAATAATAGTATTATCCCTAACTTCTTCGTATCTATCCCTCCTGTGAACTGCGCTTGACCTTCACCAGAATTGCCATCTACGAAGGTCAATTAATGCTACTTACTGATCACGTATATGATATTATTGGATGAAAAGTCATAATGATTACACTATTTCTCATAACTGTTATGAATTGGTATTTAATACTATCTCAACAAATAAAAACAGCAGCGCTATCCAATGAATAATGGAACGTTTAGCTAAAAATAAAATATGTCTGCTCATAGGAGTGCCGAGGCAGTAAAAAATCACGGCAGGCTAGAGAGCCTTGCCGTTCGTCTCACCTGTCCTGATCCGGATGGTCTTTTCTACAGGCAAAACGAAGATCTTTCCATCGCCGATGTTCCCGGTATGTGCTGCTTTCCTTATGAGTTCAACAGCCTCGTCTTCTTTATCATCCGGGACAACGATCTCTACCTTCACCTTGGGGAGCATATCCACTTTATATTCTTCGCCACGCCACATCTGTGTTATGCCTTTCTGCCGACCTCGTCCTTTTACCTCGATGGAGGTCAGGCTTACGTAGCCTGCCTCGTCAAGGGCATTCTTTACTTCTTCTACCTTGGAAGGTCTGATTATCGCCTGTATCATTTTCATGTTCTCACCGATTCAGATGATTTAACCGCAGGGCCTTCGCCGGTCTCTTGAGTAATGAACTCTGGGTAGGCGGAGTAGCCATGTTCACTGATATCCATTCCTGCCAGCTCTTCTTCTCTTGATGCTCTCAGGCCGACGGTGTGCTTCAGCAGGGCAAACAGTATATAGCCTGTTCCAAATGCCCAGACAGCGACCGTTGCCGCGTCAATGATCTGAGCCATCATCTGGCCGGTATTGCCGACGATAAGGCCGCTTACTCCTCCGTATGTGCCGTCTGCGAAGATTCCCACTGCCAGCAGACCCCAGAGGCCGTTATAACCATGCACTGCCACAGCACCTACAGGGTCGTCTACTTTGAGCACCCATTCATTGAACCTTATGCCGTACATCACTATTAAACCCGACACCAATCCAATTACCACTGCCGCCCAGGTGGGGATGTAGGCACATGGCGCAGTAACTCCTACAAGGCCTGCAAGAGCGCCGTTGCAGGTCAGGGCAATGTCCACCTTTTTCGTCTTGAGGAACGTCCAGTAGCAAACCAGCACCGCCCCGGCGGATCCTGCCAGGAAGGTATTGACCGCTATCACGGATATGCGAAGATCTGTGGCTGCCAGAGTCGATCCCGGATTGAATCCGAACCATCCGAAGAAGAGCACAAATGTGCCCAGGACAATGTAGCCCACATCGTGACCCGGTATGGCGTTTGGTGTGCCGTCTTTGTTGAATTTGCCGATCCTCGGTCCAAGGAGCATTATAGCCGCCAGAGAAACAAGGCCCCCGATCGCATGTACTACTCCTGAACCGGCAAAGTCCCTGGCGCCCACCCCGTAGGGTAGAGTTGATAGCCAGCCTCCGCCCCAAACCCAGTGGCCGTAGATGCTGTAAATGATAGCGGTGACAATTCCGCTGTAGATGAGATAGGTCTGAAGCTTGAGTCTCTCTGCGCAGGCACCGGCGACTATAGTGGCAGCTGTAGCTGCGAAGACGACCTGGAACATCCAGAACATCATGGTTGAGACGTCATAGGCATCTCCTGTGAGGAACCACCCGCTCCATCCAATGATGCTGTTGCCCTCTTCCAGGCCCGCAAATAGCTTGGAGCCTCCGAACATGAGGGCAAAACCTACCGCCCAGTAGGCCAGGGCACCTATGGAGAAGTCCATGTAGCTTTTGGTGAAGTAGTTGACTGTGTTTTTCACTCTCAGAGCACCGGCACCCAGCAGGGCAAATCCGGCCTGCATGAAGAAGACCAGGAAGGCCGCCACGAGTGTCCATGCGAAGTTGGTGGCGATCTTCAGCCCAGCTACATCATCTGTATAGGTAGCAGAGCCGTTCGGATCGCCTGCCATCGCCATAGTTGTTAATAGCAGCAATAATACGAAAGAACTTGCTGCAATAGTTGCATACTTTGTAATTTTCATGCTCTATCACGATCCTCGATGGAAGACCAACGAGCTGTAGATGCTATAAAAACTTTGTTAAAATATTTTCATACTAGTTATGAATAACGCATAACCACATCACATTCTAACTAAATGTGCTAATTTTCTCTCTATAATCTGCTATGTCGCATGATTACTATAACAAAGCAGCTACTGCCAACAACAAAGCACACAAAGATCACAAAGGACGCCCAAAGACGTTTCAAGGACAATTCTAAGCAGTCTCCGGCTGGCCGATCATTGCAGGCACGCGGGCCAGCCGTTCCCGGCAGCCCCTCGACTGTGGACCCAGGCCGTCCGGGCTCGCGTCACTCGTCTGCGGACGGGCGCTCGGGCGGGCTCTCGCATGGGCGCGCGTGCCTGCGTGAGCTTGCGGTTTTGGGGGGCTGGATTTTGAGAAACGATGTCAGTTTGCTAATATTATTAGATGATAATTATAACCTAGCAGCTACGGCCAACCACAAAGGCACAAAGGACGCACACGATGATATATGTTACTAACAAAAATTGTGGCTAATCATCCGAGAGCCACTCTTCACGAGAGATTCTTCCTTCTCGAAGAATCTCTGAGATGAGATTTGCGCCGATCTCTCGTTTATAACGTCGGGTAAAGGGGTAGAGAAGACCCGTCCCCTTCAGGGGATGGGATGAATCGCACCCCTTTCATTACTTTCACGCCGCACAGATCAATTATATCTATACTGGCCACAATCTCTGTGCAACCGTTAACCTTCAGACTCGCTTGGTCGGGAATACAAGTCAGTTGCCTGTACCATGTACCCCGCAAAGTCGAACTTGGATTGGGCAACAACGTAGTAGGCGCGGACTGCGTCGAATTCAAGCCTGTGGAGAACCCGAAGGTGCTCTGTGAAGCAGGAAGCTCTGCCCGTTCAGGGGCATGGGAGGAAGTCACGGTAGTTCGGTATGCGCACGAAGTTGTCTCTGCGGACCATGTAATCGTGATCCGAACCTGGAAATGGTCCTTCGAACCCTATTTTTTTCAATCGCCTAATGAGCTTGGCTCTTGAAACCGGTCCTAGTCAACTCAATTGCAGTCACCGGTTCTATTGATGCGGTTATCACATGCCCGCCTATTGGTGGAATGGACCGTCCCATGCGGAGCCTGAGTGCTATCCAGCCTTCGATAACCGAGATGAGCTCTTTGCGCGTCTCCTCGATAGTCTTGCCTGTGGCCCAAGCGCCCTGAAGCTCGGGTACTGAGGCGAAGATTGGTTCCTCATCATCGATAATCTTGTAAACAGCCAGTTCTAGAGCAGCCTCGATATATTCAGAGAACATGTTATGCTTCTATTGAGAGATGATGGAAAATATAACTTGCGCCAATGCTAATTCACCGGTGCTGGCTGAGATGTGGATTGCAGGAGCTGGATTTTTGGAAATGATGGTGGGTCGGGTAAGCTGCGGCCTGCGGACAGGGAGAAGTAATGACGGGAAGGTAGTTGATGCCAGAATCTGGAACAAGTTGAAAGGTGATCTGAATAGAAGGGGGGCGAAGATAAGAACGATTCTTCAGACGGTACTCGATTTAGACTCTGAGTTATCGTTTTTGGTCCATAAATCGAGCGATTCATTCATTTGCATTTGTTCAGATATATCCCGCAGATTCAAGAACATTCTGCGTCGGCTTTTTGTCCAAAATCTAAATCCGATCTTTTCATAGAATTCTAAAGCACCGTCTTTGGGATCTACTGCCAGGTATCTGCACCCAAGGGGACTCTCCATGGCATAACCAACCGCAAGAGAAAGGAGATAGCCCCCAACGCCGTAGCCATGGAGCTTTTTTTGTCTACCGCAAGTCTTGCGATTAGGAAACAGGGATATACTGGATATTCACAGTCGTCGATGATTTGACTGGGATCAAGCTTATCTTTTTTTGCCTGGACGGAATCCGCGGCCATGGAAATGAAGCCTGCGACACGGTCCCTATAAAAACAAAGATGCGTTTTGCTCAGGAATTCCTTTTGCTCTCGTAATGCATCATTCTTCAGAAAATCGTTAAGCTCAGCATCACCGGAATCGAAAGGAGAAAGATCATATCTGGAACTTAGCAATAATATGGAAAGTTCCCTTTCCGGAATTCCTGTCATCAGAATTTATTACGATTAGCCCTGTAAATTCTCTTTGCTTTCCTGAAAAAAGCCAACTGCTCGGAGGTAAAAACTGTGCCATTTTCGTTCTGGAGGAATTCTTCTGCTTCCGCACCCTCAAATACCAATCCAAGCTTAGTCGGCCTTGCCATTTCCTGCTCCTCTCTGCTCAATCTTAAATTTATATTAGTTTGTACTCTGTTTTGAGAATAAAGCAATTTCGCTCTGGGCCAGGCCAGGATGCCGGCCTACAAATGCCTGCTGGCCCAAATGATGCAGGTTCCGGAGCAAATGACAAGACCGACAGACAAGCGGGCCGGGAGGCCGGTCGGGCCTAGATCACGGATTTCATGCGAAGGCGCGAAGCTGCGAAGTTCCTATGAAAGAAGGACAATTTTTCGCCATAGCACTCGGGCCGCGCCGGTGGAGACGCCTCTCGATAAAGGCCATCCAGGGTGAAAGCCGCCGTTCGCCAGGCGGGCCAGGCTGCCAGGCAAGTGCTCGTGTCAGGGGGCTTGGAGGCCGGTCGAGCTGGGTAACAGGAGGCGCTTGCCTCCGGAATGGGAAGCTTTTCTGGGGGGCTAGATTTTGAGAAACGATGTCAGTTTGCTAATACTATTAGCTGATAATTATAACCTGGCAACCACGGCCAACCACAAAGGCACAAAGGACGCACAAAGAGATTCGCAGCGGCCCTCAAGCTTTGCGATCCTTGCGGGGCCACCGACCGTGGGCCGGGCCGTCCGGGCTCGCGTCGCTCGTCTGCGGACGGGCGCTCGGGCGGGTGCACGCATGGAGGCGCGGGCACATGTGGGCTG
>JAQTYS010000141.1 GCA_028688175.1 Methanothrix sp.
GATCAATAATTTGCCGAGGAGATCATGAGAATATGAGGATCTTGGTGCCCATGGCAGAGGGCTATGAAGAGATCGAAGCAATTTGCGTCATCGACATTTTGCGGCGAGCCGATGTAGAGGTTGTGACCGCAGGATTAAAAGAAGGACTGGTGGAAGGCTCTCATAAAATCAAGATGCAGCCGGATACAACCCTGGAAAAAATCAACTATCGGGACTTTGACGGGCTGGTCTTACCCGGAGGAGCGCCGGGATTTATCAATCTGGGAAATGACGAGCGCATCTTAAACATGGCACTGGAGATGGACAAGGCAGGAAAGATCGTCGCGGCGATCTGCGCGGCCCCATCGGTCCTCATCAAAGCCGGCGTTCTGCAGGGACGCAAGGCCACGGTCAGCCCATCCGGAAAAGCACAGGTGGAGGCCTGCGCCAGCTTCAGCGAGGAGAGGGTGGTGGTGGACGGAAACCTGGTCACCAGCCGCTCGCCGGGAACGGCTCTGGAGTTTGCCTTAAAGCTGGTGGAGGTGCTGGCGGGAAAGAAGAAGATGCAGATGGTCAAAGCGCAGACGCTGGCGATATGTCAGGGAGACTAACGGAATCCTCATAGCTGGCCCTTCGCTAGCAATGAGCGAGAAAAAGTAACATGCAAAACTCAACGCCCTCCAGCACCTTTAGGCCAATGCCGCCGTTCGCCTAGGCTACAATCGGCGTTGCTGGAGCAGGCCTCACAGTGCGAGCTTTGATGAAAAAGCTTACATCAGTGGTTAGATTATAGGACCTTGAGGATCTCATGGCAAAAGGAATTACGCGCATTTCTGTAAAGGGTTTTAAATCCCTAGCCGAGGAATGTTCCATAGAAATTCGCCCCCTGACGATACTGGCTGGTGCCAATAGTTCAGGCAAGTCGAGCATAATGCAGCCATTACTCATGATGAAACAAACATTAGAAGCCGGTTACGATCCAGGAGCTCTCTTGATCGCCGGTCCAAATGTACTTTTCACATCGACACAACAATTTCTTTCCAAATCAAATGGCAGAGTCTCTGACTCTCTTAGAATTGAGTTTGATTTAGATAGCTCGTTCTCTCTTACGGAAACATTCAAAAAAGAGCCAAAAAAAGTTCTTGATATCACTGAAATGACGTATATTGAAGGAGAAAAGGCAACAACTTTACGCCCTGGAATGGGACATAGAGTTCTCCTTTCAGCAGTTCCTTGGCTCGTGGACGTATGGAATAACTTCATAAAAACTCAAGGTAAGAAAATTGAAGATGATCTTGAATTAAGGACATACCGAATTCGATGTTTTTTGGATATTGGATATTTTCCAATTAAGAAAGCAGATGATACAACCAATGCACCACCTATACTAGTGCAATACATGTCCGACACCTTCGGGGCTCCTCTGCGTGGAATACTCCATATATCAGCTCTGCGCGGGAATCCTCAGCGCACTTACAAAATAACGGCGGTAACAACACAATTTCCTGGCAAATTTGAGGATTATGTTGCCAGCATCGTATATCACTGGCAGATTTCAAAAGATGCATGTTTTAGGGAGCTAGGAAAGAACCTTGAAATTCTTGGACTAACTCGCAAGGTAGGAGCAATAGCTGTTGATGATACTCAGGTTGAGCTTCTTGTCGGGCGTCTTCCCGTGAGTTCCATTAACAACGAAAAGGATATGGTGAGCATCGCGGATGTTGGATTTGGTGTATCTCAGACATTGCCGATTCTTGTTGCTCTCTTGATTGCAGAGCCCGGCCAGCTTGTCTACATCGAGCAGCCCGAGATTCACCTTCACCCGAAAGCCCAGATAGCCATGGCTCAGATCCTGGCAGATGCAGCCAATCGTGGAGTCAAAGTTGTAGTAGAGACCCACAGCTCCCTTTTGCTCTTGGGTATTCAATCTCTGGTGGCGGAAGGCAAGCTTGCACCCGAGATCGTCAAATTGCACTGGTTCAAGAGGAGGCCCGATGACGGCGTTACCGAAGTATCCAGCGCTGATTTGGACGAGGCGGGTGCTTTCGGTGACTGGCCTGAGGATTTCGCCGATGTCGAGCTGAGTGAGCAGAGCCGCTACATGGATGCCGCTGAGCTGCGTTTGAGGAACAAATGAGCCTCAAAGCTTCGAAACGATTGGTTATCGATGCCGATGTTGCCCAAGCTGCCGGTGGAAAAGATGCCATCTACCCTAAGCCTAAACACTGTAGAGACTTCCTGGAGGCTGTCAGGGTAATATGCCATCGAGTAGTCATGACCGATGAAATCAAGAAAGAATGGTATGAGCATCAGTCAAATTTCACACGAACATGGCTTTACAAAATGTTTGGGGCAAAGAAAGTTGAGTTCATAGAAGATGCCTCAAATCCAGATCTTCGTGGCAAGATAATGAGTTCTGCCCATTCAAAGAAGGATTGCGAGGTAATGATAAAAGATATTCATCTGCTGGAAGCAGCGTCGGTTACTGATAATACAGTCATTTCCATGGACGAAAATGCTCATGATCTATTCAAAGATGCTTCATCAAAGGTGGGCGAAATAAGGACCATTCTCTGGGCCAATCCCGACACAGATTATGAAGCTAAAATAAGATGGCTCGAAGAAGGAGCTGAATCTAAAGAGAATTGGAAGCTTGCTTGGCGTGATGTCAAGTAATCTTTTTGAGGAAGGACTTGTCGTCCAAGAATGCTAGAGTCGAGCCGGGCCAAAAAACCTAAATCAAAGGCTCCGGCTGCTTGCCCTCCGGCGTCAGAGGCAGGCTCGCCCGGTGCAGGGCCAGCAGCCCGGAAAAGTGCAGTGCCCTGTTAAGGAGCAGCCGCTTTCCCTCCACAGTCAATGCGAAGACGGGAATGGAGACGCCCATCTGCAGGCAAGCACTTTTTCCCGCGACCTCCCGCACCGCCTTTGAAGCGCAGGACCAGACCAGATCGCAAGTTTCCGCCAGGATCGCAGCTTGCGACTCGCTGATGCCGGTGGTGTGCACCGCCAGCAAGAATGGCCTTGCCCCCAGCTTTTCGCCCATCTCCCGAAGGAGAGCGGCCTCTTTCGCATTTGCCCCGGCAACGGTGACGGCAATTCTTCGAAATCCCGCTGCCACTGCCTTTTGGTAGCCCTGCACCTGATCAATCGTTGCCTGCGAATTGAGCAGAAGGCTGCCCCTCTTCACCAGCCCCTCCTGAATCTCGGCAATCGGCTCGGTCTCAATCAGTCCTACCATGTGCGCCCCCACCGCCTGCAGCACTTGCGACCTGGTCGCCACCACAGTGCCCGCGCCCTCGCAGACCACCACGGCGCAATCTACCAGGCCCTCGCTCATGGCATCCATCAGGATCTCTGAGGCACCGAAGCTTACCGGTTTTTCCTTCAGCTCCAGGACTCGATTCGGGCCGTACATTCCCAGCTCTTGCATGTGGCTTTGCAATGCGCGCTGCACGCTCTCCCGGCTCTCTTTAGAAATGCCGTAGAGATCCCGGCGCAGGGGGCAGCAGCTAATGAGAGGATCGGTCAAAACCTCAACCTCGCCGTCTTTAATCCGGACGCGTGCTTTGGCCATCTCCAACAGATGCTCGGACATTTTATTTACCTGGCAATTTTTGTATTCTTTGATTTGCAGCGCGGGCAAGGCAATTTGTAGCCAAAGCCCCTAAAGAGATGCTTGCAATCCTGGCATCTGTAATTCTTGGCAAAGACCTCTTCCATGCTGCCCAGATCTACTCCGCAGCCGCAGGTGGCACACATAGGTTTAAAAATTGCTTTTCGATGGTAAATATGTTATCATGATAATAGCTAAGGAATATATAGTCAAGCAACTGATCTAAAAAATTATCGAATACGAAGACAATCCAAATTATGCAATTGCGTTTGTTTCGTATGGCAGAGGTACGATAATGACCCGCGAAAATTCGAAAGAACATCCACAAAAGGATTTGACCCCGCTCCAGTTTCACGTGACCCAGCAATGCGGAACAGAGCCGCCTTTCCAGAACGAATTCTGGAACAATAAAAAAGCAGGCATCTATGTGGATGTGATATCAGGCGAGCCGTTGTTTTGCTCGCGGGATAAATTCGATTCAGGATCCGGCTGGCCCAGCTTTACCAGGCCTTTGGAGGATGAAAATATTGTCAGCAAAGCTGATAGTAGCCACGACATGGAAAGGGTGGAGGTGCGCAGCAAGAACGCAAATTCGCATCTGGGCCATGTATTCGAAGACGGCCCCGCTCCCACCGGTCAGCGCTACTGCATCAATTCCGCATCATTGCGTTTTATTCCTGCGGAGGATCTGGAAAAAGAAGGCTATGGCGAATATGCCACGCTATTCGAGAGATCAGATGCATTGCCAAAGGTAAATCCAGATCTTCAGACGGCTACCTTTGCCGCCGGATGTTTCTGGGGTGTAGAATCTCTCTTCCGGAAGGTCAAAGGAGTGGTGGAGACGACGGTGGGCTACACCGGCGGAAACTATCCCAATCCAACCTACCGCCAGGTTTGCACAGGCATTACCGGCCATGCCGAGGCTGTGCAGGTTTTGTTTGATGCGAAGACTGTATCCTATGAAGAGCTGCTCTCTCTCTTCTGGAGGATGCATGATCCCACCACACCAAATCGCCAGGGGCCGGATGTGGGCACGCAATACCGCTCTGCCATCTTCTACCATAGCGAGGAGCAAAGAAAGGCGGCAGAGAGATCTATTGAGGAGTTCGACCGCTCTGGAGTCTACATTAACAAAGCCGCAACCCAGATCGTTCCGGCATCGACCTTCTATGCAGCAGAAGATTATCATCAGGACTATTTCGAAAAGCAGGGTGGTGGATCATGCCATGTGTTAAGGAAAAAATAGCGCGAAAGAATAATTGCCATTGCACTCATGTCAAATTTCTACCTTAAAGACCTCCACCAGCGAGTCCTTGGCCTTCTTCATCACTTCTGTGGGACAGGTCTTGTAGGCCCGCTGCAGTGGCTCTATCGCTCTAGCATCTGAAATTTCTCCCAGGCTCCAGGCCGCCCAGGCTCTTATCTCTTCATCCTCTCCTCCGAACATGATATCAACCAGGGCGTCCAGTGCCTTGTTATGGCCGATCTCACCAAGGGTAGTAACTGCCGTGTAGCGAACCTGCCATTCAGGGTCCTGCAAGGCTTTCATTGCCAGATCGCAGGCTTCTTCCGCCTTTATCTTGCCCAGGGATTTTAGTGACTCGCATCGAACGGCACTCTCTTTATCCTGCAAAGCCTCTGCCAGCAGGCTTATGGCCTCATTGCAGGCTACCTCTCCCATGAATTCTGCCGTTCTGCGTCTGACCTCCGTGTCTTCATCCTGGAGCAGCCTTGCCACATCCTGCAAAGATTCCCTGTGACCGATCTTGGCAAGACCGGTCACTGCCATACCCCTGATCTCGGGATCACCATAGCTTAAGAGATCACGCAGAGCCTCTGTTGCCCCAAGCTTGCGCAGTGCCACTGCCGCTCGCAGACGAACATCTTTGGAGCTATCTCGTTTCATGGCCAAAACCAATGCTGGGACTGCCTCCTGGCTCTTGATCGCTTCCAGGGCGGCGGCGCACCATTCGCGAACTACGTAATCAGGATCATTCAACAAGGCCCGGCTGAGCGGCTCTACTGCGCTGTGGCTGCCGATCTTGCCCAAGATCCAGGCTGATTTGTATCTCAGATCAGAGAACTCGCCGCACTCCAGAGCTTTGGCGGTCTGCTCCACCGAGGCCTCCCCCAGATTCACCAGTGTCCATGCCGCCTTCTGGCGTTCAAAGTAGTCATCGCTCTTGCCGAGTAATTCGATCAGTTCACGAGCCTTGTCCATGCTGATTGTTCGAACCTGCCGTCATTTAAGCTTTATCAATAAATAAGGTTAAATCTAGGTGCTTGTTAGTCACCCTGTAGAAAAGATAATCGGGAACGAATTATGGGATATCTCTTTGGGCCGGTGCTATCTCGTCGCCTGGGCCTGTCTATGGGTGTGGACCTGCTCAAGTATAAGACCTGCAACCTGGATTGCGTCTACTGTGAGCTGGGTCGAACTGCCTGCTTAACCTCCTGCCGGGATCGTTTTGTGCCCAGGCAAAAGGTCATAAAAGAGATCGAACTCAAACGGTCCGAGCCTTTCGACCATCTCACATTCGCCGGATCAGGAGAGCCGACATTGAGCCTCGATCTGGGGGAGATCGTGGCCCAGGCCAAGAAGATCGTTGAGGCTCCGGTGGCAGTGATCACCAATAGCACACTTCTTTCCAGTCCGTCCGTCCGAAAAGAGGTAGCTGCTGCGGATGTAGTCCTCCCCTCTTTAGACGCCGTCAGCCAGACGGCTTTTCAGGCCATCAATAGGCCGGCATCGGGACTTCTGGCTGAGGAGATGATCGCGGGCTTAAAGGACTTTCGCAAGGAATTTTCCGGCGAAATCTGGCTGGAGGTGATGCTGGTAAGAGGCATAAATGATGCTGAAGCGGAAGCGATCGCCAGGGCGGCAGAGTCTACAGAGCCGGACCGAATTCAGCTCAACACCGTGGTTCGCACGCCAGCCGAACCAGTTGAAGCTCTCAGCGAAGAAGAGATGCAAAGGATGCTGGAGATATTTCCTGGAGCCGAGTTGATACCGGACTGGGACTGGAGCGTTCCAGCCCGCACCCGAGACAGGCTGATAGATCTTCTCTCCGGCAAGCCCTGCACCCTGGAAGAGATAAGCCGGCAGATGGAAATCGAGGGAAGCGATGCCATCAAGTACTGCAAGATCCTGGAGAAGGATGGCTTGATAACGAGAAGGCTGTATACTGGTAAACTCTATTTTCATGCAGTTGAGGGATTAATAGATGATAATTAGTAAAATAGAGTTGATGCAATTAAATTTATAAATAATAGTAATTGTAACTATTGTTATAGAAACGCAGGCAGAAGACCCGCTCCCTTTAGGGGGCGGGATGAATGCCGTACCTACTGCATTTGAAACTGAAGCGAAATAGATATCTAGTTAGTGGGTCCATAAATATTTTGATGGAGCTGG
>JAQTYS010000142.1 GCA_028688175.1 Methanothrix sp.
ATGTGGGAGAGACGAATGAGTCAGTCCTGGGAACGGCAACGGACGCTGATGCGGCAAAGGCTCTTGGCGAGTGCAAAATTCCCTTGCTGCGAAGCGGAGCTATCGGCGGATTGAACGGCCTTCTGGCGGGGATGGCACCACTGTATGATCTGCGCGGCTTCTGCTTGCTGGCTACCAGCTCAGGATCCGACCCCGTGGACATCCGGGCGGCAAATAACCTGCTTTATGCCATAAATGAGCTTCTTCACCTTGACATTGACATTACTCTCATGGAGCCTGTGATAGAGGAGCCGCAAGAGGCTGTAACTTATGAGGTAGATATGAATTACCGTTAAATCGATTTTGCCACCAGAGTTCCTTTCGGCACTCCAATAACCATGGCTACAGGCTCACATTTGGCTCTCAGAAGGTATACGAGCCGACCCGACAGCCGCTCTTCAAACTCAGAGATGGTCTCGAAGTTTCCCATGCCTTTGGACAATATCAGCCAGTTTGGATCGAACAATAGGGTGCGAGCCTCAGGCTCAAGGTGCTCTTGGGCCGTTCCTACTACATTTCCAGTAGCAATGACCTTAAGATCCATATCGGTCATGGCGCATAGCTCCTTTGCGGTAACATCATTGAGAACCGGCTCAGACTTTGATCCCACTACCACTTGCTTTCCCATCTTGCCAAGCTTCTCGATTACAAAGAGGTCAAATACCGCTTCTCCGCAATTATCCGTGAGATAAAAGATATTGTTGAAGCTGAGTAGACGCCTCTTAACCTCGCTGATATCGCCATGCAGCTTTTCACATAGCGTATTTTGAAAGACTCCAGCAAATGTCTTGTTATCGAAATCGTGGCCCTTGACCCCAAACTCCATTGAATTTGCGGCAGCAGCAATGCGAATTAACGCTTCTATCTTGTCACTGGCTTTTTCATAAAACTCTTCAGCCACGGGCAAAAGGTCCATTGCCACACGGTTGCTCTCTTCTTTCAACCTCTGGTACGGATCAGAATTTTCACTGCGTCGTTTAATGATGTTCTCTCTCTCTGTTCCCACCAGCGCCGGAACTCCACCCTTGTGGCACGCCATGTAGTCCAGCAGTTCCTCCATGGCCGCCTTCTTCTTCTCCTCCTCCTCTGAGGAAAAGACGAGGTCGCACTCGAACTTGGCCCGGTCCAGGATACAGGGATAGCAGTTGGAGGCCATCCTCAAGACGGCCACCTACCAGCTAAGACCCGAATAACATCAGGAATTACCCTTTCCGCCACATGCACACACGAGCCGCCACTGAGCACATAAACCAATCCCCGATCGCCCACTGCATCCATTATCAATTGCGTCATCCTGGGATAGGCTTCAAAGGTGAGATTGAAGCCCCCGTAATCATCCTGGTGAGAGTCATGGCCGAAGATGACAAAGGCCATCTGAAAGTCAAAATCCTTGGCCAATTGCAGGGCGCACTTTAAAGCGTCCAGGAACCTCTCATTGTTGCCGCCAAAGGTGAGGCCGATGTCGTAGTTGTTCTTTAAGGGATCATGCTCCTCACCGGTGCCGCTGTGCATGTTAATATGAAATACGTCGGCATCATCTTTGAAAAAGTCGCGCGTGCCGTCGCCAAAATGGGGATCCACATCCACGATGAGGAAGCGGCGCAGTCCCATCTGGCGCAGACGCAGCATCGTGATCGCCACGTCATTGAAGTAGCAAAAGCCCCAGCAACTGCCCCGCGAGGCATGGTGTCCGGCAGTTCCGGTATAGGCAAAGGCCCTGCGGGCTTTGCCTTCGGCCACCATCTCTGCCGCCATCATTACGCTACCTGCGGAGAGCATTGCCACCTCTTTGTATGGATCCCCTTCCATATTGGCCATATGGGCCGGCGTATGGGCCTCTGCTACCAGTTCCAATGGTGCAGGCCTTGCCTTAAAGACCTGCACCTCCACGCCATCCACCAGACCCGACTGCATGAGCTTCTCGAATGACGGCTGGATTCTCTCTTTTAGTACGCTAAATCCCCGCTTTCCGAAATCCTCATGATAGGTAATTGCGACCAACATTTTTTGTGCCCTCTAACGCCATTTCTATAGCTCGGTGATCCTGGGGTATCTCTCCAGCAGCATACCCTCGACAACGATCGGCATCTGCCTATTGGCATCCTTTACGGCGCTCTCCAGCTGCCAATCTGAAGAGGAGCAGATGGTGATCAAAGGCTCACCCTTCTTCACTCTCTCACCCATCTTCCGGTGGATAATTACTCCTGCCTTCTTGTCTGCAGGAGCGCCGGCCATGCGAGCCAGCTCCACCAGCCGTTTATTGTAGAAGGCCACGATATAGCCTCCTGTCGGGGCTAGAATATCTTCACAGTTGTCCCCTATGGCAATCTCCTCGCTCTTCACCTGGGGATTGCCGCCCTGGGCCTCTATGATCTCCATGAGCTTTTGATGGGCTTTTCCGCTGGTGAGAATTTCCTCCGCAGCTTTGTAGCCATCACCGCGCCCGGCGACTCCTCCCATCTCCAGCAAAATGCCGGCCAGTGAGAGGCTCTTTTCCTTCAGGCTGTTCGGGCCCTCTTTATTCTCCAGGACACTGAGGGCTTCGCGTACCTCCACGGCCGGACCAATGGTTCGGCCAACCGGCGAACCGCCGAAGGTCATGGCACATTCCACCCGAATGCCCAGGCGCCCTCCCAGATCGATGAGGTCTTTAGCTAAAGTTCGACCCGATTCGGAAGTGGCCAGCTTTGTGCCGGGACCTACTGGCATGTCCACCACAACAGCATCTGCACCTACAGCTCCTTTCTTGGCCATGATGGAGGCTAGCATCTGGCTGTAGGGATCTACGGAAAGAGCGTATTCTGCTTTAATCAGCTTGTCATCGGCCGGGGCAATGTTAGTCGCTCCACCCCAGACAATGACCCCGCCCACCTTCTCAGTGAGTTCTTTGATCTCTTCGGCATTGAACTCCACGGGCGCCAGTATTTCCATAAGGTCCGCGGTTCCGCCGGCACCGGTGATGGCTCGGGAACTGGTCTTGGGAATAAGAAGGCCGGCGGCCGCGACTATCGGCACCACCAGCAAAGAGACCTTATTGCCGGGAACGCCTCCAATGCTGTGCTTGTCCATGACAGGATGAGTGTCGAAGTGAATTCGCTCACCTGTATCAATCATGGCCTTGGTCAAATAATATACCTCCTCTGAGTCCATATTATGGATATAGGAGGCAGTGACGTATGCTGAAAGCTCTATCTCACTGAGGTTATTATCCACAATATCCTGTACGATAGTCCGGATCTGCTCCTCTGTGAGCTTTTTCTTATCCATTATGCTTTTTATATAGCAGAGAGAGGCGGGCTTGGGTGCAGGTAGAACATCCACACTGACGGGATTCTTCAGGTCTTTTAGAGCCTCTGTGAAGATGCCTATCTCCCCTGCCTTGACCATCTCCATTGTGACGTCGAGAAGGGCTGTAGTCGCGGCGCCCTTTGTTCTCACCCTGACCCGATCACCGGGATTAAGACCTCTTTCTCTGGCATCCACTGCGTTAAGCATGATCTTATGCTGACCAATCTCGATATCAAAAGGACGAACCTGCAACATGCAAAAGACCTCTTCATATACAATTTATAATAAATGTTTTAGCTTTCCAACATGGTTAGTGATCTGATCCATTCACCGCGGGCCTCTCGTGTGGTTCCCACAACCAACCTAAGGCCCTGAGCAGTCTCTTCCAGCACGCCTTTGGCCTCAATAGTCTCGCCGGGCAGTGCCTGGCCGGCATAGGTATGAGAATAGCAGAATATCTCTTTTACCTCAGGGTGATCCAGATGGAAGATGGCGGGACTATCAAAGGCGAAATCGGCATTTGTTACTCTGGCTTCTATCCTACCCTCTCCAGCCGGTTTTCCGACGGGCTGCGTTTGTATCTGATTCCAATCACGGGTGAAGAGAAGGTCAAAATAGGTGCCATTGATCATGCCTCGATTTCCTTTGCGCTTCTCATGCCGCATGAATTCCTCGAAACTGATCTCCGGCTTTCGCTTGGAGTAGATCTTCCTCCAGGTTGGCTCGTCTAGATCGCCAATTATTCCTTTTGCCTTGGCCCGGGCCACGATATCCCTGGCTTTCCACCAAAGAGGGCCATAAACTACAAAATCGATATCTGAGCTGGGACTGTCGAGACCCACCAGCATAGACCCGGTGATGCCCATCTGCTCCCACGGCACTCCTGCTTCTGCCAGCAGGACGGCAATCTTGCCAACTCTCGGGTCGCGCTTTGCCACGGATAAAAGGCCCTCGGACGGCTGATAGATCCTCTGCACTTCTGATAGGGGAACCACATGCAGGTCCTGGGCCCAATCCGGTCGCTCTCGCCTGAGAAATTCATAGGCCGGATCGAAGTCCATCTTTCGATAGCGGATGCCTTCGGCCTCGCGCTCTCCTGCGGCATCGGGAATATAACGGAGCATTGAGCGAAGACCATTGGGGTGGCTGTAGTCGGCCACCGCAAAGATCCATCCTTCATTGGTAGCAAAGAAGTCTCTGATCCTGGCCCTCACGATATCGCCTTCATTACCTTTTCAAGGCCTGCACCAGGACGAATTATCTCTCGCTTCTGCAGATCCAGCAGAGTTGATGATTGTCCGTATTTGCATTTTCCCCCATCCACAACGGCGTCCACTCGATCCCGGATATCCGGGGAGACGGAAGCTGCGGTTGTGGGTGGCAGGGCGCCTGTGCGGTTGGCGCTGGTGGAAGTGATGGGTCCGGCCAGATCGATGATCCTTAAAGCGGTCTCATGATCTGGGTATCTGATGCCGACCAACGGTGAGCCGGCGGTGAGTATATCCGGCACGATAGGCTTTTTCCTGACCAGAACGGAAACGGGCCCCGGCAAGAGCTGCTCGAGAAGGTCCAGATCATCTCGGCTCACCTGTGCAACGTTCATCAGCATGTCAAAGTTGGAGACTGCCAGGAAGATAGGCTTGGATAGGGGCCTTTTCTTAATCTGAAAGACCCTCATCACCGCTTGCTCGTCAAGAGCATTGGCGCCCAGGCCGTAAACGGTCTCGGTAGGGTATACTATAATACCTCCACCAATTACATAGCGAGCTGCACTGGCGATCATTTCTCAGTTTTCCGTTTGATGCTGGCAATATCTCCTAAAGTCAATCCACGGCCTGAACTGCCGGACTTGACACGAGTCTCGCTCACCTGATCGGATAGTTGGATCTTTAGCTCTTTCTCGAGCTTTTTCCTAATTCCATCCTCTGGAGAGATCTCCTCTCGCTCGATCTTCTTTAATAGAGTCGCCTTCTCTTTAATACGCCCTCCCAGTTCTTCTGGAGAGAGGCCCAGTCCCTCCCGCGCCTCCCTTATCTTGCGCCCGAAATCCGGAACCATCTCTGCCAAGTCCTTGAAATGGTCGCGTGGTTTAGGCCGAGGTACTGTGAAGGCCCTCTCCGCAGGAACCATCTTCTTGGGAACCAAAGACCATTTGTCTTCCGGTTTTCCAAAGCGCGCACAGCTCTTACATACCTCCATCGTTGAGCGGTCGATCACGATCTTTTGGGGTGCTCCTGAGATCTCAGCGCCGCAAATCTCGCATTGCTTCTCTGTCATTTCGGAAACCTTTATAGGGGTCGGAGTTTAATAATCTTTGTAATTATGGATAGTGGAGAAGGCATGAATGAGTCACAGGCTGGCGCGGATTTTTCGCGCTACATCCTGGACCGCATGCGCCAGCTTGAAGAGCGCAATCTGGCGTTGCGAGAGCAGAAGGACCGCGTAGAAGGCGAAAAGCGGCTGATTGAGAACCAGAAGCTCAAGTTCGAGCGAGAAGCTCGCAAGTTGAGAAGCGAGCTGGAGCGTCTGCGCGTAGGTCCCATGATCGTGGGCACCATTGTAGATGTCCTGGACGAGAACCGGGTCATAGTCAAGAGCAGCACAGGCCCCAGGTTCGTGGTCAACCTCTCTCAGTTCATCGAGGAGGAGATCAAGACTGGTGCGCAGGTCGGATTGAATCAGCAGTCTTTTGCGGTAATGTGCGTGCTGCCCTCCCCCCGCGACCCGGCGGTCTTTGGTATGGAGATTGAGGAGGCTCCGGATGTGCGGTTCTCGCAAATAGGTGGCCTGGATACGCAGATCTCTGAGATCAGGGAGATTGTGGAGCTGCCGCTCAAGCGCCCGGACCTTTTCACGGCTGTAGGCATCGAGCCGCCCAAGGGCGTCTTGCTGCACGGGCCACCGGGAACAGGCAAGACCATTCTTGCCAAGGCAGTTGCCCAGAGCACCGATGCCACATTCCTGCGTGTGGTGGGCTCTGAGTTCGTGCAAAAGTACATTGGAGAGGGCGCGCGCCTGGTGCGTGAGCTCTTCGAGCTGGCCAAGAGCAAGTCTCCTGCCATCATCTTCATAGATGAGCTGGATGCCATCGGCGCGCGGCGCATGGATGGGGCCACCAGCGGAGACCGCGAGGTGCAGAGGACTCTCATGCAGATCCTGGCGGAGATGGATGGTTTTGATGCGCGAGGCGAGGTCAAGCTCATCGCTGCTACCAACCGCCTGGACATGCTAGATCCGGCCTTGCTGCGACCGGGCCGATTCGATCGTATTATCGAGATTCCCATGCCCAGCCGAGAGGCGCGTGAGGCCATTTTGAAGATCCATACCTCAGGCATGAACCTGGATGAAGATGTGAACCTCAAGCTGATCTCAGATATGGCGGAGGGCTCGAGCGGCGCGGATTTAAAATCGCTGTCCACCGAGGCGGGCATGTATGCCATTCGCGAGGAGAGGACAATAATATACCAGAGCGACTTTGAGGGCGCTGCGATAAAGATACTGCACAAAGAGAGAAATCATGTAAGCGAGCCCGAGGGGCTGGTGCAGCAGTACATTTGAAGTTATGCAAGTGGGCCCGAAAATGGGCCCCGATCATTCCTTTTCTAC
>JAQTYS010000143.1 GCA_028688175.1 Methanothrix sp.
AGGTTCATGTCTGGAGTCATGGTGATGAGATGCATTAGACCGAGGTTGGAAGGCTTTTTCTGTGCTGCCCGATCGGATTGCAGGGCATCCCTAGCGGGATCGCACCGCCTCCGTTTCTTCAGGTTTTCCAGCATTATGACGGCGCTCAGCGGGTCGATGTAGAGCTTACTTACCAGAGAGCCGAGCCTGGTGGGATGAAGATCACCGTCCTCGCTCTCCTGGATCATGCCGTTGTCCATCAGAAAATCAAGAACCGTCTCAAGCGTTACATCCAGATGCCAGGGGTCCTGCTGCTGGGCATAAAAGGTGGTGGCTATGAAGGCTTTCAACTCCTTCTCATTTCTGGCAAAACCGGCCGCAAAGGTGGCGAGAAGATGAGTTCGCAGAGCGCTCTCGCTGGCCAGCTTCGACCAGATCTCCTCGGGCTCGCCGTTGATGTAGCGATCCATGAGATTTTGCATCTCTGAGACGTTCTTGGCCAGAAGGAATGACTCGCCGTAAGGGTCGAGTCCCGGCCGTCCCGCCCGGCCTGACATCTGGCGGTACTCGATAACGGAGATGGGGGCCATTCCCCGGCCGTATTCGTATCTCTTGTAATTCTTGATGAGCACCCTTCTGGCAGGCATGTTTAGGCCGGCTGCCAGGGTCGGTGTGCTGGCGATGATCTTGATCCTGTTGTCCCGGAATCCCTGCTCCACCAGTTGACGCTGCTCAGAGAGAAGGCCGGCATGGTGGAAGGCAACGCCGCGGGAGACGCAGGAGGCAAGTCGCTTTGCGGTCTCGCTCTCCCCGGTGGCCAGAATGCTGGCCGCAATGCTTTTGGTGGCGGCATCTTCCGGGATCAGGCCGCAGAGCTTGAGGGCTGCAGCTTCGGCGTTCTTGCGGGAGTTCTCGAAGATCAGGATCTGGGCGGACTGGGAGAGGGTATCCTTGACCAGAGCCAGGGCCTCGTCCTTGCCATCCGAGAGAGGGGCCTGTCCGTCCGGGAACACCATTGTTTTATCGCAGATGATTCCCTCTCGCAGTCGAATGGGCCGCCAGTCGGAGCTTACCATCTCCGCTCCCAGCCACTGGGCGATCTCCCGGCCATTGGCAACGGTAGCGGATAGGCCGATGACCTGCAAGGCAGGGTTGCAGTGGCGCAGCTTGGTGATGGTCATCTCCAGAGTCGGGCCGCGACCGACATCGTTTAGCAGATGGATCTCATCGACCACCAGAACCGCCAGGTCCTGCACCCAGGAGGCCCCGTTTCTCATCAGCGAGTCCGCCTTCTCTGAGGTGGCGATTATTATCTGGTTCTTTCCCAGGCGCTCGTCTCTCTTGTCAAAGTCGCCGGTGCTGATGCCGACGGTAACTCCCAGATCCCTGAACCTCTTGAATGAATCGTACTTCTCTGTAGCCAGGGCGCGCAGTGGGACTATGTAGAGGGAGCGCAGCCCCTGGAGGGCGGCCTTGAGCATGGCCAGCTCCGCCAAGAGAGTCTTTCCGGATGCAGTGGGCATGGCCAGCAGCATGCTCCTGCCGTCCAGAAGCCCTCTCTCCAGAGCCTCGGCCTGGGGAGGATAGAACTCTTTAAAGCCGCGGTCTTCGTACTGCTTGACCGCTTCGGGCGGGAGCCACGAGGCCAAGTCCTTTATCTCCAGCATTGCATTCTCCAGAGACTGACATTCATGCAGACTTCTTTATGCATTCTTGTCTCCCATTTCCCTTTTCAGGCTGTGCGAATAGTTCCACAATTGCAGTCATCTCATCAGCGGACTCCATGCATTTTGCTTTTCGAATATAAGGCAAAGAAGAAAAGCTTTCCGATAGTTACTGGCAGCGGGCGATGGGGGGAAGGCAGCTTTGCTGCGCCCGGATGCGGCTGGCAGCGGCCACAGGCTGATTGGGGCCGGAGGTCTGGCACTGGCTGGGCTGCCGACCCTGCCGGACGATAGGCCTGATCGCAGAGATATGCGCCGCAAAGAGAAGCCCTATAGCAGCAACAGAACTTTTTATATATTGTCTGAGACATTCCTCCTCCAAAGCTACCATATCCATTGGCTTGTTAAATCGCTACAGCAGATGTTCATTTCAAGGCAGGAGGGCACTCACCCCTGCCTCAAAATTCGTTATTTGCCGCATTCATGAGCGAGACCTGGGGCAAGCCTGCCCAAGGGCACATCTGATTAAGAAACATTCAAATATAATGATAATAGATCTACACGAAGTTTAAAAAATTTGAAAATATGGTGAACGAGCAATGGAACCTCCAATGAATATATTGCATGAAATAAGAGCTAAAGTTGGAACAAGCGAAGAAACCGAGAAGCTTATCAGCAGGCTGCAATCAGGAAAACTCGGCGTTAATCATTCAATGGATATCAAGATCCCAGTGACAAATGGTTTTGGGACCACTGATCTGGGACCTTACTCGAATCCATTCCCCTGGCAGATCACAGTCCATGCCACTGGATGGATCGTCTCGCCGGAAAACGGTACATGGAGAATTCGAATTATGGTCAACGGAGACGCTGTTTTCGATCAATCGGACATATCAGTAAAACAGAAATTTTCGGCAAGTGTCTCCCTCAAAGGCTGGTCATCAGCTAAAGTGCACGTTGATGCCATCTGGAGTGAGAAAGCCAGTACCAATTTGATGGTGCATGTTGAAGGAAGCGTTTGATTGCGAAAAAATGATTGCCGTTTTCAATTTTTAATACTATTAATATTATTCGACATAAACTTCAGGCAGGCAGCACTCTATTGCAGCTAACCGATCGGACATTGCTTTCAGATCTCGTGAAGGTTAAAAGGATCGCGGCCAGCTTCGCAGATCGATGCCTATAATGCAGTTCGATCACATATCGACTACATAGAGGGTTCAAATTGAGAAAACTGGAATTTCCGGATCCATTCAAGCATGATCATCCGCCTGTGCGAGAGCTAAGCGACATAGATCCCGGACCGTCATGTCGAGGAGAGAGATTTGCCGATTGGGTTTATGAGAACCTGGGTTCATGGAGATTCATACTGGTGCAATCGATTCTTGTGGCCGTCTGGGTGGTACTCAATGCGACCGCCTACGTGCGAGCCTGGGATCCCTATCCGTTCATCTTCATGAACCTGATCTTCTCATTGCAGTCTGCTTACACCGCGTCTTTGATCCTGATGAGCCAGAATCGCCAGGATCGTCTAAAAGCGCACAATGATTATCTGATGAACCTTCGGGCAGAGGAGGAGTCCAGAGCGGCCCTGGACAATTTCGCCGCCCAGAATAAGGCGCTGGAGGAGATCTATCGTGAGGTTATGGCCTTGAAGAGCAAAATGGAGAAGGCGGATTAATATTATCAGAGCGGATCAGGAGTGGCTGGGCAAATCAAGGGCCAATGAGAGGCGCGTTGTGCGACTGGCTCGCTCAAGATGGCTGCGCCTGCGGTCTTGCCTGGTGGTGTCGCTCGGGGGATGGCAGATGCGGGGGCGGAAGTGGAGGCGAGATCGGGCAATGAGGGGAGGCAAGGAAGCTGGACTTTTGCCTATTGCCTTATCAGCTAGATATGCCATATGGAACATATCCATAAGCCTGAGCATCTAATGGGCTTGAGAACCAGATCTCATATTAAGATCAAATTTTCTCAGTTCACTTGTTAGAAATATTATATGGCAGAAAGATACTTACGGTATGCCACATACTGATCATGGTGATTATTGATGAATGGAGACCCAAATGATGAAGATAATGGTATTGTTATTGTAGACGATGGCTTCCCATGGAGTGATAGTCAGAGACGAATAATAGCTCATAGAGATGGACCATTACAAATAGCAGCCTGCGCGGGCTCAGGAAAGACATTAACCATCTCTAGAAAAATTGCAGAAATGGTTCATAATGGTATCGATAGGAATAGCATAGTTGCCTTTACATTTACTGATAATGCAGCAGAGGAATTAAAAGTAAGAATAAGAAGGCAAATGGAGATTATAAATCCTGAAAATCCTGTTCTTTCCAGAATGCACATAGGTACTATCCATTCATTCTGCATAAAACTGCTACATGAATTTGATTCGGATACGTTAAGCTACGATGTACTTGATGACAATAAGTTAATAGCATTCTTATCACAACATTATTTCGATATCGGTCTGCATCTGTTCCAACCAAGACATCCAGCAAATAAATTCAAAAAAATTGGGTGGTTCGCCGAAGATATTGATACAATGAGAAGAGAGCAAATTGAAGATTCTATTAGACAATTAGATAATATAAATGCAACTGAATTTCTTGCTGCATACGATAGATATTTGGTTCTTTTGGAGAATTATCATTTTATAGATTATGAAGGTATCATATATCGCACTGTAAGGCTATTAGAATCTAACCCAGACATTATGGCTGCCGTTAGAGATAAATATAGATATATTGTTGTTGATGAGTATCAAGATATAGATACATTGCAAGAAAGGCTCATAGAACTTCTTTCCGGCGATACGAGAAATTTATGCGTTGTAGGGGATGACGATCAATCAATCTATAAATGGCGTGGTGCGAGAATTGATAACTTTATAAATTTCGCCAGACGTTATGATTCCCCCCTTGAAAATCTGGATCAAAACCATAGGTCTACAAGCCTCATTGTCGATATTGCAGATAATATAATAAGAAACAATGACAATAGGATCATTAAAGATATGCTGTGCAATGAGAGATTTGATTTGGGGGATGTTTATCAATTATATTTCCAAACCGAAGATCAAGAAGTTGCATTTATATGTAATAAAATTGAAGAATTATTGGGAACGATTTATCGAGACAAGGGCCAAGATAGGTGCTTATCGCACAACGATTTTGCTGTACTTCTCAGGCGCAAAAAAGATATGGAGCAAATAATTGCTGAATTGGATCGCAGGGGAATTCCTTGCGCTGTCCGAGGTGATGAATCGATATTTGGAAGGCCGGAATCAGCATTTATAAGGCTTGCATTTGCTTTTATAGCAGGTGGAGCTGATCCAAATTTAACAATAATCGATATAGAAAATACCACATATAATCGGGAAGTTAGGTACATTATTACAGAAGAGATATTAAGAACCGCCATTCGCAGCTCACGTCTTCTTAACAACAGAGAAGAACAAATAATCGCAGGTTTAAATGCAAAGAGACAATGGTTCACGAATCCGACATCGAGAAGAATACAGCCTCAAAAGGATTTCCAAGAAATTCTCTCCCTTATGGGCATAAGGGATTTGAACGGTGCATTTGAGGCGTTCACTGAACCGATAATGTACGATTTAGGAAAAATTAGCTCGTTGCTGAAGGATTTCGAAACAGTATACGAGCTTATATTTCCAGATCAAATAAATCGATTGGTAGAATTTTTAGACTGGGCATTCCTTCATGCAAAAAGTAAAATTGATGACCCCACACTAATAGATGCAGTCAATATAATGACGATTCATGCAGCTAAAGGAATGGAATATCCAGTTGTCTTCCTGCCAGCATTGACATTGAAAGGATTCAGCAATAGACCGCCAATATCGAGATCTGCAAAAAGGCCAAATCAATATGAATGGATACCCGAGGCGGTTTTTAGCTATAGGACGTATGAAGAGAACGAAGAGGATTATCGCAGGCTTTTCTACGTTGCCATAACCAGATCAAAAAAATACTTGTTCCTTACAGGATCACGTAATAGAATTGGATATCGCAATAGACAAAATCCATCCGTTTATTACAGGGAAGTAATTGCAATAGAAAACTACAACATAATAAACGAGCCAAGTGCCGATCCAACACCCAGAGCAAGAGGAAGAGTTGTTTCAAGAAGAGAATATGTATACCCGACCTCTTTCACAGACCTCCGGTATTTTCAAAAATGCCCATTTGACTACAAATTAAGAAAAATCTATGGATTTGCACCTCCAATTGATTCAGCGTTTGGATATGGTTTCGCGGTTCACGATATTCTTAGAGAAATTCACCAGAGATTTGAGGGAGAAACTACTACTATACTTCCTAGTCCTGGAGAGATAAGATCATTGGTTGATGATAGAAATAGATTTTTCCTTAGATATGCCAGGGATATCGTGGAGACTAACCTTAGAAATACCGCTAAGAATATTTTAGTAAATTATATTAGCGGATTCGGCCAAGGGGTAGTGCTTACATATAAAGCAGAAGAGCCATTTGAGTATCTAATTGAGGATAATGAAAACGATGGTGCTGCTCTCGTCTCTGGAACAATCGACCTACTGCAGAAAATTGATCCTAATACCCGAGAAGTACGTGAGGTTGAAGTCATAGATTTTAAAACAGAACACGAGCCGGATTCAGAATTTGACCCTAAAATAAGAGATGCAAGGTATCAAATAAGATTATATGCTCTGGCTACCAGGTCAGAATTTGATATTACGTCTGTGGGAGGATTTATTCATTACTTAAACGAAGGTCATAGAGTGAGCGTCGACTTGGGGAACAGAGAGTTAATGCAAGTCGAGACAAGCGTCAAGCAGAATGTAAATAGGATAATGCGAAGGATGTTTTTCCCGACACCCCATATCGATAAATGCAACACGTGCGATTTTAAGCGAATCTGCGGACATGCGGTCGCACGTTAACATAATATTATTTATTTTTTTAAAAAATGATAATGAAACAATTATGAGGTAAAATTTAGGCGTTCACTGAACCCACATTCCGCATTAAAGATCTAGTATGCAATAATTTTCTTGCTATCGATTTAGATATAATACCTATATTCCCGCCCACTCATAACGAGGTAGGCGGATTCAGCCCCATATCATAGTACAATTGTTTTTGTTTTTCCAGCATTTCGCCCACTCGAAGCGATTTGCCTGGCTGTTCGAAGCATTCAATG
>JAQTYS010000144.1 GCA_028688175.1 Methanothrix sp.
ATAAGGTAAAGCAACAGATTAATAATCTGTTTTGCTTAACCAACAAGTATATAAGTCGAGCGGTTCTTTAAGTGATGCTGGATTCGTTGATTCAAAGTTCTTTGTTGAGATGTTTTCAGAGCAGTTTCGATTCCTTGAGTCGATCCAAAAGGTAAGTGAATTAAATGTTTGAGAGAAAATATGAAAATAGCGGCAGCAGTGGTAGCAGCAGAGGCGGTTACAATAGCCGTCCAAGAGAAATGACAGACGTTACCTGTTCAGAATGTGGCAAACAGACACAAGTGCCCTTCAAGCCGGATGGATCCAGACCGGTATATTGCAGCGAATGCTATCAGAAGCATAGACCTGCTCGATCACCTGGTAGATACTAGACATTTAAATATTTCTCAATGTTCTATTTGCAAGAGGGAGGCATCCGTTTATAACGGAAGCCTTGATTGAAGGCAAATGCTTGGGCTCCCTCTTTCAATTTTTACTACAATGGTAAAATAATAAAAATTAACCCGGATGAATAATAAATTGTGCATGGGGTAGAGTCGAAATGAAGCAAACTGAGACGCAAGATATAGTAAAGTTTGAGGGCATAGTCTCTGAACTGGGCAGGAGAGGGATAGTTGTTCTGATGCATCGTCCCACACGGTGGGGCTATGTTGTGGATGCGGTTATTCCTTCTATCAAGATAGTCCTTCTGAGGATGCCGGATCTGACAAAACAGGTTAAAGTGGCTATGAGCCAATTTCGAGACCTCATTAACAGGCTGGAGAGCGATGGATATCAGGTCATGGTCATTCCCAAGAATAGCATGGATGAAGCACAGGTCAAAGCCTTCTGTGATAGGATAGCTGCTGAGCCGGCTTTGGCTTCGGCCTGAGCGTAGCTTCAATAGAAATCAGGAGACTCAATCCTCATGGTCCCTGGATCAGGGGGGAGAAAGTCAACTTTCTTACCTTCCTGATATTCTCCTATTCTGTGTCCCATCCAACAGCTTTATTTCCCTGATTTATGAATATGGAGCATTGAGGCTCTAAAGATGTTGGAAAGGCTAACAAAATCATTACTTGAAGCTCCTATCTTCAAGAGGGGCGAATACAATTACTTCATTCATCCCATCACTGACGGGGTACCAGAAGTCAGGCCTGAGCTGATCCGGGAGATTACCGGCCATATCGTGCGCATTGCCGATCTGGAGGTAGACAAGATTGTGACAGTAGAAGCCATGGGAATTCCCATAGGCATCGGCCTTTCCATTATCTGCGACATCCCGCTGGTGATAATAAGAAAACGCAAATACGGTCTGCCCGGCGAGATTGAGGTCTCCCAGGTGACCGGATACTCCAAGTCCCAGCTATTCTTAAACGGCATAAATAAAGGCGATCGAGTCATTGTGGTAGATGATGTCATCAGCACCGGCGGAACTCTTCTTGCTGTGCTCAAGTCCTTGAAGATCGCAGGTGCTACTGTCAAGGATGTGGTAGTGGTAGTAAAGCGGGGCGACGGCGTGGAGCGGCTGAAGGCAGAAGGCTATGCTGTCAAGACAATGGTTGATGTAGAGGTAAGCGAGAGCCGGGTGACCAGTGTTACGAGATCAGAAAATGGCCTGGGAAAATAGGGGTTAGATCTGGCAGCAAGTAAAAAATGAAATTAGGACTGAAATGAACCGAGAAAAGGGATGTCCGGGAAGAGATATTAAAGAAGCCCAAGAGCCTTTGGCAGTCTGCAGCACTAAAAGGTGCTCCGAAGGAAAATTAGAAAATAATCTGCGTGCTGAGACAGTGAAATGGCAGAAGAAGGCGCAGGATTTATATGAGAATGTATCAGGTGATAGAGAGTTCCTGGAGAACGTCTCTGCATACATTCGCGACTGCCAGTACTTTTTGGAAAAGGGTGACCTTATCAGAGCTTTTGAGGCGGTAATCTGGGCCTGGGCCTGGATGGAGATTGGCCTCGATAAAGGACTTTTGCAGCATAGAGAATGACGCTCAGGCCCTGCTCACATCGCAGGGCAAAACTTCACCTGCCATTAGTAACTTGAAGTTAGTATTATATACTTAGACTTGCCTACTGTATTTCAAATGATTGCTGACTATCGCTCCCGGCTGGACGAGGCAAAGTCTCTACCAGATATATTCGAACTGATCAAATCATTGGTCTTGAAGCGCCTGGGCAAGAGCCGGGGAGGTCTGATGCTGGGCATGGCCAACTTAGGAAATAATCCACAGGGTTTCTTCGGAGGCTTCTTCACCACAGGCAGCAATGTCATCGTCCTCAATAAAATCCCGCTGCAAAGGATCAAAGAGACGCGCCCAGAACTCTACAAACCATACGTCTTTCACGTCCTCTTGCACGAATACATCCATTCCCTGGGCTATCTGGATGAGGCAGATGTAAGGTCAAAGGTCTTTGCCATCTCTAAAGAGGCTCTGGGAGATGATCACCTGGCTACCCAGATCGCATCAAGCAGCAGCGAATTCATCAAGCACCTGGCCTACCCGGATGTATCCTGGAAGCCGGAAGACGAGGGACTGGAACTGGTAGAGGGCTTTGATAGGTCGAGTGTTTCGTACATTGCATAGAATGAGTGATAATTCATTTTTCTATTTCAAAAACTACTAAAAAATATAATAGCCGCAAACGGTATCAGGAGATTATCATCCACCGGTGTATCCAGACTTTCCACAATTGCTGCTACTGCTGCCAGCGCGATACCCATCCAGCCCACAAACAGACAAGCCGGTAGAGAGAAAACAAAAAATGCCAGCGATCCTTCCATAGTCTTGCGCCGATTGTGGGGAAGGGGATGAGTACCCAGGATACCGAAAATGGTAGCTGCCGAGTCTCCGGCGGCTAAAGCTACAATTGCGGCAGCTATCTCATGGGCATTGCTCAAGAGAATAGATATGAGGAGCGCGCCTACAACATACCAGAAAGCTCCATAACCGGGGAACCGGACATTCTTTCTCTCAAATGTCTTTTCAAGCCATTCAGCAACAGGAATCTTCCAGCCCTTCTGCATGACGAAAATCAATATGCCGCCTAAAAAGAGAAAGATGCAAAGAAAAATTATCAAATGCATTCTGCCTAAATAAAACAGGATGAATATAAGGAAGATGCCGAAAAAAAGGTGGAAGAGCTTTCTCCTCAGCTCAAAATAGAAATTGCCTACCTTACCTATCTCCAGTAGGCCCGGCAGCAATAGTAGCGGAGGATCTATCAGAAAGCTCATAAGTCGCATCTCTTATTAGCCTATTATAGTAGTAAGAAGTATAAATGGCAAATCCTTAATTATCAGGCCGATAGGAATCCAGTGGTGAAAAACATGTCAAGAAGCAACAAACTTGTGCTCTTATTCCTTGCGGTATCGATTCTCTCGATCTCGGCATTGGCAGAGAGCAATTACAGTGTGAACCTCTCGGCGGACAAGTTTCTGGGCAACTATTTGGTAAACCAGAGCGGTTTTACTCTTTATTACTTCTCAGATGACGGCAGCGCAAGCGGCGTCAGCACCTGTTACGACGATTGTGCTTCCAAGTGGCCGCCCTTCTATGCAGAGATGATAACTGTTCCAGACAGTTTGAGAACCTCAGACTTTGCCGCCATAACCAGAACTGATGGATCAAAGCAGACCACATTCAAGGGCTGGCCGCTCTACTTCTCATCCCGAGACCAAGCTCCTGGAGACATCTATGGAAACGGCCGGGAAGATAATCTCTGGCATGTAGTTGACCCTCAGGATCAGCCACAGCTCATCTAAAGGATTCTTGTGTCTGAAGACTTTGATCAGGTTATCGCTTACCATCTGAGGACAAAGCATCATCCTCGAGCCCTGGCCCCCGGACCTGCAGGGCTGGACTGGTCCAATCAGCCGGACCCTTTTCGAAGCTATGAGGCGGCACCTCAAATCAGGTTAATTAGGCAGGGATTCATCTCAGCGGCGAAAGGGGCCGGGAATGAGGGTCCCAGTGAAGACATTATTCGGCCTTCTCCTCTGAATCTCATGAGTCTCTCTCAGCTTTTTTTCGAGAGCCTGGCGCTATCAGGCCAAAAGAGCGTATCATCTGCCAGGTGGTATTTGCGGGTGAATCCGTCCAGCGGCAATTTGCATCCGACAGAAGCCTATCTGATCTCCGGACCGATTGCAGCGTCGCCTCATGGATTGCTGCCGGCGGGATTGTATCACTATGCGCCCAAAAGCCATGCTCTGGAGCTGCTTGCCAGGATAAAAGAGGAGAGCTGGCGGGATCTAGAGCTTCCCAAAGGAACAATGCTCCTTGCTCTTACCTCTATCAGCTGGCGCGAATCCTGGAAGTATGGCGAGAGAGCTTTTCGCTACTCTATGATCGATTTGGGTCATGCATTGGCCGCGGTGGGAGTGGCTGCGCGCTGTTTGGGCTGGCGGGCTTTGCTCGAGGACGACCTGGGAACCGATGATCTGACAAAGCTTCTGGGCCTGGAAGAGCATAGCCAGCTTTCCCGGTACGAGGGAGAAGAAGAGCATGCTGATCTGCTGCTGGCCATCCACACAGACGGAAGTAAGCCTCTTTCTCTTCATTCATCGGATCTCTCTAAATTGAAATTAGAGAGAGAGCCGGTCCGAGCTAATGTCTTGAGTTTGGGGCATGCTCCCTGGGCATTGATCGATCAGGTAAGTGATGCCAGCAAAAAACCGTCTACCAACACAATCTACTCAGCCCTTAACTCAGCCTCATCTTCCTTGCCTGGATCTTGCAAAATATATACTGTTTTGAATACCGACATGAATAATGATCTTGCCGCTAGATACTGCCAATTACTGCGTAAGCGGCGCAGTGCTCAGATAATGGATGGCATGAGCAGCATGCCGGCGCATAGCTTCCTTTCCATCTTGAGAGCTGTGATGCCAAAGTCATCTCCTCTTGACCTCCTTCCCTGGAAGCCATGTATTCATCCGGTCTTCTTTGTGCATCGCGTGGAGGGGTTGGAAAAAGGGCTGTATATTTTGCTTCGTGACGGCGGGCAAAAAGAGGTTCTAAAGGAGGCCATGCTTGAGGATTTTGTCTGGGAGAGGTCTTCTGGCGCACCCCCAGATATTGAGCTTTATTTGTTGGCCCAGGGCGACAGCCGCCTGGCCGCCAAGGAGACATCCTGTCGCCAAGACATAGCCTCTGATGGATGCTTTGCCGCTGCCATGCTGGCTGCATTTAATGGGCCGCTGCAAAAATATGGGTCCTGGTATTATCGCCGGCTTTTCTGGGAGTGTGGCGTCATCGGCCAGGCATTCTATCTGGCTGGCGAAGCGGCTGGTTATCAGGGTTGCGGCATCGGCTGCTTTTTTGATGATATGGTGCACCACATGCTTGGGCTTTCCGGATACGAGTATCAGGATCTGTATCATTTCACTGTTGGAAGGGCTCTTGTCGACCCGAGGCTTACAGACCTGCCTGCCTATGATTAGCTCAAAACGGTTTCTGGTAAATGAATTATGGGTTTCCACCGAAAAACCAAAAGACCAAAAGAATGAAATGGATTGAAAAACAGTTGCAATAGCAATGCGCGCAGAATTAATCATGGTCCTGGTCCTGAGCCTTACAGGGACGGCATTTGCTTCTTATGAATCCGGACCGGTTGGGCCATATAATGTTTCTTTTAATATGAATACTACAATTGATTACAGAGTCATAGTTGAAGCGCCCACTCATGGCGTCAGCTCTTTGGGGGTTAACTTTGAGAGGTATAACCTTACCATAGATAGCGCTGATAATCTTGCCTGGTTGATCCTCACCCGCTATGATGAGCCAATGGTCGCCAATATCACTGCTAATGAATATATTGTATACAGCGCTCTAATAAGTGCCGGGGCAGATAAACCCAATCTCTACCAACCAATAATTGACGGAAAGCCGGGAGTGCTGGGCAATTTCAGATTTGAGAGACAATTCTTAGGCCAGGGACAATATCAGGAAGGTGATCTCATCGTCGCAGCCAGCTACTCCCCGGATGCTGCAATTGACAAGGACGGGGTCTATCGCGGAAGGACTGACTGCCGCGTTATTTCCACTTTCCCCTGGGAGATCATCAGGGACCTGCTTTACACCCTTCATGTCGAGGTGCCCAAAGAGGATGGTGCGCCCGCGAGCCCTGCTGATCAACTCCCTTCCACAAACCAGTCACTCTCATAAGTCAGAATGCGAAAAATGCCGGGGCCTGAAGAAGAGGCTCTAAATCATCAGGCAAACATATCGCGATCATCCATTGATTGAGAGACATCTGCCCGGCAAATGTGGCGATGGAGAAAAGAACTGCAGCCGGCGGCAAATACTCAGTTTCTTATTTTTTCGGGCTTAGTATCCGGTTTTTCCCGTGGCTTGATGATCCTACGTCCTGAAAATAGTGTTTTTAAGTATGCACAGCTGCATCGAGGTTTCATATAGACGTTAGGTGATATCTACATAAAAATCACCTTTTAATATTAAGCTAATGAACAAGGTACTTGGAGGAATCTAAATCTACTCAATAAAACTGATATTGTCAATCATGGCGCTGGGAATGCTGGTTGCAGTAGGCGCCGCTTTGGATGGTACGGGTAATTTCGAATCTGCACCTCGTGATGGCGGACCTGATGGTTTCGGTGGTCATGACGGTTTTGATGGTCGTGGTGGCCATGATGGTTTCGATGGTCGCGGTGATAATCATGATTTCGGCGGCCACAAATATTACGATTGGCTGAATCCTGGTGGTTATACGTATACTTATAGCTGGGGATATCCATCTTATTATTCAAGCTACTGGTATCCAACATATACTTACACCTATCCGACCTACTATTACACAACACCCGTTGTCTATCCAACATAT
>JAQTYS010000145.1 GCA_028688175.1 Methanothrix sp.
GCCGGATAATTATAGCCAGTGGCTACGAACGCTCACCACAAAGGCACAAAGGACTCACAAAGAAAGGTTTAAAATCGGCTAGAAGCGCACGGAGGACGAACGACGGAGACGACGACTATTAATCAGAATAGGTAAATCGCGCGTCTCTGCGGTTAATAATCGTAGCTGAATAATTAAGACTTAATCATCTTTGTGCGTTCTTTGTGCACTTTGTGGTGAAAGTCGTATGTCGCACGGTTTAATCCACATGTTTCTCTGTGTCTCTGCGCCTCTGTGGTTAAATTCGTAAGCCGTTGGATTAAATCCGCATACTATAAATCCATTTACGCCAGTCCAATTACTGAACCAGAAGATGCTTCATCCTTCACACCATACTTCTTTGCACCTATCACTGTAATCCCAACCAGATCTTTGCCCTGATAGTGATAGACGATATTATCTTCCATCTCGCTCTCATCAGCATGCTGAGGCTTCTGAAAACTTATGTATAGGACATCAGCATCTTCATCGTAATCGATCCAGATTTGATTTGACGGCATCTTGAGCAGATATGGTACAACTCCAAATAGCTCATCTTTTACCGCTGCCATATTGTACCTCTCCTCATAATTTTATCTCGCTTTGATGTCATAAATGCTGTTATTATAAAACCATCATCTTCCTCTTTATAAACTACTACTATATATTTGTCAGATATAGATGTTCTCTCATAGTGTTTCAATGCAACCAGTTCATCTGTCCAGCCTCTAACAATATAATTCGGATCTTCAACAGATTCCATGACCATATCCATATTTCCGGCCATATAATCGTGGGAATCAACAATGTGCGCCCATTGTTTATGAGTTAGCCTTATCGGAACACCATTTTTCGATATGGCAAATCGCATAGTATCCATAAGCACTCCACTATAAATATCAACTGCGAAATCCTGCAGAATTCATGCGTCATCATATGCCTTGTCCCATCCAGCATCTTTCCCTCCCACAGCTTCACGCGTGAGCCCGCCGAGGATGCACACCTCCTCCAGGCCCTCCGCCCGAGTCCATCAGTGCTGGCCTGGCGCCCGACTCAAGTTGCAAGAACTCCCGGAAGCCCAGCGGCAGAGTGGCCCGAATGCCGTCCAGCTCAAATCCGAACTACTGCACCATCTTTCTCGTCCTGGGGTGCATGGGGAAAATCACCGGCAATGAGAACTCCTCGCCCACCAGTCTCAGGCCCTCTCCCAGCCTCTCGGGATTGTCCAGGTTCTCATCCCTGTGGGCAGTCACCAGGAAGTACTCCTTGGATTTTAGCCCCAGCTTCCCTAGATCATTTGCCTTCTTTTTGGAGATCTCGAGATTCTGATAGTTGTATCAGAAAATTAGTACCTGCTACTACGCAAATCCACCCAGATAATCGGAAATGATGATCTGCCACCACTCGGTCGATCTTCTCGGGCATGGAGAGATCGCACCTTGAAGAACTCGGGCCTGGTGCCTAGAATTATAGAAATGGTCATACACGTTCTAATGCCATGGATGCACTGCAAGTGCAATCAAATACCCTTTTTACATCGACCGGAAAACTCCCTTTCTCTTCAAGATTCATGCTTGTCCAGCCGCCCGAGCAGCATGGCAGCCACTCGTCTTCCTCTTGTGTAATGCTCGATTTAATTCCAAGATTCATCTTTTTGCTTATGGTGAAGCTGCCTCTATAGTACTCGTCCAATAGCACATCTGAGCCTTCTCCATTAACGGATCCAAAATTCGCGCCTATCTGTGCGCTACCATTGAACACTGCCTTTAGCTTCATGCTTTCCGCAAAGGAACCGGATGTCAATGGATGTGTAAGTTCTTCATAATACCCTGCACTGGAAAGCGTCGCAGTAGTTTCTTTCTCGAAAGCTTGCAATTGATAAAAACTTGCTTTCATAGCAGAGACATTTTGATCTCCGGCAGACATAAAAATGGAATCGCTCCACAGAGATTTAATCGGCCCAGAACGAAAGCTTCCGGGATAATCGAGTTTTGTTGGAGAGTATGCGGCGCTCACAATTTCGTGAAGTCCAACACTCTTATTTTCAGTGAAAGACGAAAGAGATCCTTCAACTATATCGTCATTTCGTACATAAGATCTGGATTCATGCGAAGATGCTCCGCTGCCGCTGTTATGGGAATGAAGCATCATATCCATGGACTCCATGCATCTATATGAACTGGCAATCCCAAATCCTTCCACGGTTTGATTCAAATCGAACCGCAGTCCAATGGCTTCAGTATTCACATCATCCCCATGTGACAATCCTATTGACATCAGAGCAATGAGAATATAAAAGATAATCATCGGCTTCCTAAAGCACATAATGGTTTCCCTCTGGCATTAGGCATTAAATATAATAATTAAGCAGCTTTCCGCGCATGAGGTTTAAAAGTCTACAGCTCCCGCTGCATAGCCAGGCAGCCTCTTATCACTTTCCCATGACACTTGTCATGAGGAGCCTCGGATTGGTCGAGGCTGCATCAATTCAACAGCCTGCTTGGATTTTTGATTCATTTTGCTAGGTAAGAGATACCTGCAAAGCCATTCGCAATTTAGATTAGAATACGGAGACTCAAGATAAGTTAAAAAGGTTACGCTCGGCTCTCACAAAATAGTTATATACTCTGGAAAAAGATTTTTTCCCAATGCTTCTCTTTGCCCATGTAGGCCTTGCTTTAGCCTCCGCCCGTTTTCTCAACCAAGTGAGCCTGGCCTTTCTGGCATTGGGCTCCATGCTCCCGGACATCATCGACAAACCCCTGGGCCTGATCGTCTTTGGCAGCCCCAACATGGGCCGCACCTTCGCCCACACTCTGCTCTTCCTTATGCTCCTCTCTGCCCTTTGCCTCTATTCCAGGGATAACAGGCTCTTCTCCCTCGCCTGGGGTGTGCTCATTCACCTCTCTCTGGACTTCATGTGGAACTCGCCTCAAATTTTGATCTGGCCACTTCTGGGGCCATTTCCCAAAGCACCGCTTCTAGATACTATGAGCTACCTGGAGATGCTTCTTTCCGGCCTGAAGAATCCAGGAATCCTGATACCGGAAATCGCGGGCTTGGCCTATCTCATATTCCTGGGCTATACAAAGAGAAGGCAGGCCTTTGGCTGGATCGATCATCACCTCAGAGATAAAGCCGATTGCCTCCTGCAGACGCTCTTTCGCGACATGTGATGCGAATTCGCCATCAAAAGCGAGAGTAAAGTTGATTAGATTGTCTTAGTAAGCCTTATTTCCAGGCATCAGCGACCCTTCCCATTCGCTTCACGTTCCATCTCCATCCTGGCCTCTTTCAGTTTTCTGATGCTTATGTAGTACTGAGCCAGTAGGACCAATCCTGTCAGACCCAGGATGGCCATAATAATCACCAATGCCTGCGGAGCGCTTTTTCGGTAATAGTTGACCTCGATATAGGAAATTTGCGTGGTATTATTCCAGGTGAGAATGCTGCCGGAATCATCCTCCACAAATTCATCAGGCTCAGGCTTCGCAATGCCCAGGCTGCGCTCTCCCGTGGTGAATCCCGCCGGCAGAATTACGCGCAGCGGGCCATGATCTCTAATGGGAAGTATGAACATCTGGCCCTGTGAGGACATGGTGTAATTAAGCCATCCTATGACGTGTTTCTCAAAGGTCAGGTTGTAGATGTAGTCTCCCCTCAAGTAGCGATAGCTGCTGTTGAAGGTGACATTCATGCCCATTTCATCAACGAGCGTCATATTCTCCGTCTTCTCGGAGAGTGTGAGATTTAGATGGCTGGCATTGACAGGCATAGTGACCAGCGCCTCTTTCTCACCCAGATGATAGATAGTGCCGTTAAACTGTGCGCCTGAGGAGATCATGCAGATGGCCGTCAGGGCAAGCAGGGCCCAGGTGCCCAATTTAAGGAGATAATTGCACATCGTTGGCGTTTGATATATGCTACAGCTTTATCAAATGCGCGCCCGCTTATTTTTGGCAGGAATGCCAGGTTTTAACACTTCACTACTATCTTTGTGCCTCCATGCCTTGGTGGTGAATGTCGTAAATCAGTGGGTATAGCCCAAAGGTATATCTTGAAAAAAACATTATTTCCTGACGTGTCCTCAGATAAATCCAGAATTCCATCCAATATCCAGGCATTCCTTATCGATCTGGATGGCGTTCTATACACTGGAAATAATCCCTATCCTGGCGTCAAAGAATGCCTGCAGAGAATGGAGGAGCTGGGATATGGTTACCGCTTCGTCTCCAACTCTACGCGCCGCGCTCGCGACTCGGTGGCAAAGCGCCTCCAGGGTTTGGGATACAATGTAGATGCCAGGCAGATCTACACTCCGCCCCTGGCCGCCATCGAGCACATAAAGAATTCGGGAAAAGAGAGGTGCTTTCTTCTCACAACCGGAGACGTGCACAGGGACTTTGAGCAGGCTGATATCTGCATCTCTGAAGATGACGTGGACTATGTGGTAATGGGCGACGCAGGTGACGGTTTTACCTTCGAGCGCCTAAACCATGCTTTGCGCCTCATCCTTGATGGAGCAGAGATTCTTGCCCTGGAAATGGATCGATACTGGAGCGAGCCGCAAGGCCTGGTCCTGTCAACCGGCCCATTCGTTGCCGCCCTGGAATATGCTACCGGAAAGAAGGCACATCTAATGGGTAAGCCCTCCCCCAATTTCTTTTCGCTGGCTCTAGCAGACCTCGCAATAGAGCCAAAAGAGGCCGCTATGATTGGAGACGATATCCAAACCGATGTGCACGGGGCCCAGGAGATGGGCATGCTGGGAATTTTAGTCAAGACCGGAAAGTATCGAGAAGAGACGGCAAGAAGCTGCGGCGTAATGCCGGATTTGGTCCTGGAATCACTGGCAGATCTTGCCCGGCACCTTTGAAAATCATCGTCAATGAGTTGCCATAATCGTTTTTCAGGCACAAAAGTTATTTAAATGCCCATAAATAAGCAGTGGAGAGGTTTTTGATTTGAAGAGATTTGATGCCATACTGGAAAAGGATATATCCGGCTATGATGGCAAGTTTTCCCAGCTAATTAGAGAGGCTCCGGCCCTCTACAAAATGATGACCCGGCTCCTGGATGACAAAGCTCTTCCCAGACCGATGTCGCCGCTGGTTATTGCCGCCATTGCATATTTTATCCTTCCTGAGGATATCATCCCCGAAGAGAAGTACGGTCCCGTCGGCTATGTGGACGATATCTACCTTTGTGCGTTTGTCGCCAATGAGGTTGCCAAGGAATCAGCTTCGCCGGACATCCTTGCCCGAAATTGGGATGGAAAGATGCCCATCGAAGAACTGGTAAAAGAGATACTCGATCGCGAGAAAGAGCTGATCGGAGACCAGAAGGATCGTATAATGCAATACATAGGCTATGATCAACTAGGTATGACCCCCTCCGATAGCATTGATTAGAGCCGGGGTCCATAAACCATTAAGTCATCCTGCCGGAGGACCGGTAAGGGCGCCTCATCTGCTCGCCGCATAATAGGCATGTAGTGATAAGGACGCCTTCACGTAGCCTCACTCTGGTTGCTGCCGGGGCAAGAAAGCTGCCGCAGTGTTTGCAAAAGAGCCTTTTAAGCGGCCGGGGCATTCTTACTCTGGTGCGGGTGCAAATCTTCCTAGCGATCTGCACATATCTCTCGCTCCTCTCCGGGTGGGCTGGGTGCGTTGCCGCCGCCAGCTCAAATAGCCTCTCCATGCGCTGTAAGGCCAGATCTCTGGTCTTGTGGCTGTCCTTTCTCCGTCTCACAGGCTGCTACTTGAGGGAAAGGGATTATTAAACCATTTGATCGATGGGAAATGCTTATATGCCACTTCTGCTTCCTACAGTTCGCTGTGCGGGGCCATAGGGTAGCCTGGTATCCTACAGGACTGGGGGTCCTGTGACCGGCGTTCAAATCGCCGTGGCCCCATATCGTAATCTAAGTGATAACGATTTTACGAAGATTAACTCCCAAGATGTCACATGACTGCATCAGATTTTGAACCGGCCTTGAAGAGATTCCGGCGCTATCTCGAAGGTCAAGGAATGAGAGATGCCACTATAACCGGATATCTGGGCAACGCAGGAAGATACCTCAAATTCGCCAAGAGGGATAGGCCATTGAACCAAGACTAAGAGCGTTTCAGAGATAATCTGGCAGAAAGGAAGGTATCAAGGTCTACCAAAAACCAGATCCCAGAGATCTCGTGTCTTTACAAAAAATGGGTTAATAGGAATCCTCCCCATATCATTTTGATAAAAAACATGTAATAAAAATATCCAACGTTATTCGCAACATAAAACGTATCGCGAAGCTACAAACAGTGTTTTATGCTTGTTTACACTCAAGTGAATTGGGAATTGCGCAACTTAGATGTTTCTGATGTAGATCTGAAGAATCTAACAGTGTGGCATAATGGTCCCTAAGACGCTGGCAGACCGAACCCATCTTTGCCCTAACTGTGGGCTTGAGATGGATCGAGACATCAATGCCAGCTTGAACATTCGCACCTTCGGACTGAGGGGAAGAGCCTATCAAGATCCGACCCCTACTTTGAACCACGGTTCAAGGCAAGCCGGATCAATGACGTAGGAAGCCCTGCCCCTTCAGGGGCATGAGAGGAAGTCACACGTTTTTTAGGACGAAATCAGGGCTAATCCCCGCCTTTTCAAAGGCGCGTTGCAGCCCGTGCCGATCGAACGGTATATAAACTAATGGTGACCATACGTATATCCTAATATGACTAAACAAGAGCATTGAGAAGCATCCTGAACTAAGGAAGCAGCTCTGGAATGGTCATCTGTGGAAT
>JAQTYS010000146.1 GCA_028688175.1 Methanothrix sp.
GAATGGTCTTCACATAATCCTTTTCCACAGGATCAAGATTGCTCTGCAAGAGCAGGTCCGTCATGCCTATGACGGCATTAAGCGGCGTTCTTATCTCATGGCTCACATTGGCAGTGAATTCCGCTTTCGCTCTGGCTGAAGCCTCGGCAGCGTCCCTGGCCCGGACCAGTTCCTCTTCCATCTTCTTCTGTTCGGTTATGTCAATGCAAACGCCCAATGCTGCATAAAACTCACCGGATTCATCGAGCAGGGGATATATAGAGTACATTGCCGGAAACCTCTCCTGGTTCTTCCTCAGAAGAGTTCTAAATCCGGAGAATGTTGTCTCTTTTTTCATGCGGCGTGCCGCCTCAGCCAGTTTATCGCGATCCTCGGGTACGAGCAGCATATAGACCGGTTTTCCCAAGACCTCTGCACGACTGTAGCCGAAACATTTCTCTGAACCAGGAGAGAATTCCAGGATTACAGGTTCCTCGCTCCTGGCATCGGCAATGATAAAGGAGACATTTTTGGCCGCCTCAAAGATGGCTTTTAGATGTCGATCCCTCTCATGCAAAGCTTTTTCCGCTCTTTTTCGTTCTGTCAGTTCATTATTCAAATCGGCAGTTTTCTCTTGGACCATCTTGCTCAGAAAGTCCTCTCTGCCGGCCACCAGATAAAAAAGGCCGACTAGAAGTCCCAGGATTATCAGACCTGCCATTTGGGCGATTCTCAGCGGCACCAGTACTGCGTTGCTCCATCCGCCAGCAGGCACTCCAGCCAGCTCCCAGTAGCCGCTTGGCAGCTCAATTTTATGAATAACCGGAAGAGCCTCGAATACTCTGCTCTCCCCATAAAATACCTGCCCATTGCTATCTCGCAGTGCCATATCCAGGCCACGGGAGGCGTTGTCCAATCCTGCTGCCTGCAGCATCGGTGGGATATCGATGGTTATGGAAATGATTCCCCAAAGTGTCTCATTCAGATAAACGGCTCTCCTGGCCACCATGCCCAGGCCGCCTCTCTTCATCTCATGGGGATTGGTGATAACCTGCCGATGGGTGTCAATGGCTTTTTGCATATCTTCCCGGAAGGCTGGAGAAAGATCCTGGAAGAGGCTGCGTCCAATCATGGCATCATAATCCTTTGCCGGATATACATACCGAAAGACTCCATTGGGCGCTATGGCAAGATTACGAATGCCTTTTGTGTCGGAGTATATCTGAGCGGCATATATAACGAACTCTTCATCAAGGGCTGATTTAGGCGACCTGATCTCCGCCTGAACAAAGGCATCCAGGCCTTCGAGCAATTCCAGGCGCTCAGAAATCGCCATGGCTAAAGAATTGCCCTGTGAATCGAACTGGCCGGCAATGCGGGTCCGCTCATCTGCCATAAGCTGAGTCTGATACCAGAGGCTTGCCTGCCACCAGATCAATAATAAAGCAACGGCAATCAGAACTGTCCGCAGTTGTGTCTTTTTCATTGCCCTTCCTTTTTATCAGCAGGTGCTATTTTTTTCTTTGATTCTCTCTTCAACTATTGTCTGATAAACTATTTCCGCTCATAAATCCAGGGCATAAGCTGAATGTGGCCTGAAGAACAGACTCGCGGTCGGCTGATGGATGGAATTGATACCGCAATCTTCAATAATCCTGTAGTGGTGAGGAGATTTCTGCCCGGCGACCTGGAGGCGGCTTTAGAGATCGATCGAGAGGTCTTCGGCGGATATGATCCTGCCATCTTCACGGCCTTTTATGAATACCACGGCGGCAGTTCTCTAGTCGCAGAGGTGAGCGGAATTGTGGCAGGCTTTGTACTGGGATTTCGGCATACTCCGTTCGAAGGCAGGGTCTTCTGGCTGGCTGTGAGGCCGCTCTTTCAGAGTCGCAGCATCGGCATGAGGCTTATGCTGGAGGTTTTGCAAACCTTCCGGCAGATGGGGGCACTCAGTGCCACACTGGAGGTGCGAGTGAGCAATAAAAAGGCCCAGTCGCTTTATTCCATGTTGGGCTTTCGCATGATCGGCATCAGTCCTGCTTACTACACCGATGGTGAAGCAGCTATTATCATGAAGATGCGACTATAATATTTCTATCTGGCGCAACTATTACTCCACGCCGCGAGCGGTCAGGCGGAAGTCTGCCGTGATGCCCTCCGGGGAAGAGCGGTGTTTCATGATCCGGGCGCTACGCAGCCCCTCCCCTTTCTTCTCCAAAAAGATGATTGCTTTGCAGATATGTTCCAGGCCCGTGCCGCCTATGGGCCGCAGTGAATTGTTATCTATGTCCATGTAGACTTGATTGGTTATTACTACGGGAATCCGGTGCCTGCGAGCAATTTCCTGCAGCTCGGAGAGCTGAACGGTTAGGGTTCGGCGAACAGAACGGTTATCATCAGCTTCCAGAAGCACGCGGTAAAGGGATGTTGCCGAATCCAGAATTACCAGACCTAAATCCCGACCGGCGATCTTGGATGCCTCGCGGATGGCTATTGCCTGCTGCTCCAGGCTCATAGGCTCAAAGATCATGATCTTGGCAGCCATCTCTTCTGCGCCCGGGCCGGCGATCTGTTTGAACCTCTCCGCGGAAAAGCCCTCGGTATCTATGAATATGACGCGCAGACCCCGGGCTACGGCCTGTACTGCCAGTTGCATGACGATATTGCTTTTTCCCGTGCCCGCCTCTCCGTAGAGCTGGGTTATTATGCCTGATTCAAATCCCCCACTCAAGAGAAGATCCAGGTTCTGGCAGCCGGAAGGCAAACGGTCAAGCATGGGCTATCACAAATGATTATCTTACATGAGTAAATTTATCTATCCTGTCCATGAGTCGGTCCATGGCCTCTTGTTCCCTGGGACCGCCACAGCGATTGATGATGCGTTGCATCTTCATCAGCTCATCGAAATAGCATTCCGTGCGAAGAGCCAGATACCTGGTAGCAGCAACAGCCGCTTCAATCACTAGATTGGCCCCCCGGTTGCAGGCCCTAAAGTCCTTTCGCAGGACCTCACCTTTAACCAGCTCTACATTGGCGATGATTATATCTGAGGCAAAGGTCTCGCATTTAAAGAGCCCCCAAGCCTCTGCATCTTTTAGTATGGGCAAATCTTCCCGGCGCGTGAAATATTCCAAATCAAGGTCTTCTATGGCCGTCTCTGCGAAGAGCCAGGCGTCATGGCTGATATTGGCCACAAACCATCCTTTGGTCAGGACGTTTTCGTAGGTATGAGTCCCGAGGAAAAGCCGCACATAAAGTCTATCTCCATCTCTAATGATGCCCAGTGGTGCGGCATTGATCCGGCCCGACATCTCCGTAGTTGCGATTACCTCATTTATTCCGTCAAGTATTCCCAGTTCGTCCAAACCGTTATTTCCATAGAGCATTATAAAAACTCCAAATTAAAACTTAAACTTGAGTCCTCAATCCTCCCAGAAGGGAGATAAATAAAGATGCTGCAATAAGGTCCGCAGTCGACCCAGGATTTATGTCAGCTGCCAGAAGATCTTCGTCCAGCTCACGGGCCTTGCCAAGGGTGTCGTCCAAGAGAGCCTTCCCGGCTCGCTTAGAGACCTTTTCTGCCACTTCTAGGCCAAATTTGGCGCAGATCAGGCTGTCGGGCACCTCTGCCAGTGCTTCCAGGAAGGTTCTGACTATGCCCTCATTTTGGCCCCATAGGCTGATTTGCTCATCCAGTCTCTTCGCGAGCAAAAATGAGCGCTCATAATTGGTGGCCCATTCGCGAGCAACAATGTCATGCTTGGAGGAGAGCCTCATCAGCTCTATCAGAGTCTTGCCGCTTTCGCGAACGGCTTCTTGCCAGTTTTGATCATTAAGGCTGAAACTGTCCACCTCGACAACTCTGGCTTTGGCCTCACCAAAGGCGCTATAAAAATCGATAGAATCGTTCACGGTGGTTTCTTCCATGACCTCTGCAAGCACTCTATGCAATTCGTCTAGCTTTAATTCGTCTGGCTTTCCGGCAGCGATTGCTATGGGAATCATGAGAACCAGAGAGCCAAAGTGGGTGTTGCTGCCCAAATTCCAGGTCTTCCAGGCCTGCACACCCTCAAGGATAAGCGATCCCACACTTCCTTCGCCGCTGGCGGCCTTGCGAAAGATGGGATAAGCGGATACTGCGCTTATCAGGAAATGATTAAAGCCGATATCGGAGAAGTCGTGGCAGCGATCCACATTGCCGGGCTTGGGACTGGAAGAGAGCTCAAAGAGCATAGCCAGCACGGCGCACTGGGCCACGCGTTCGGAATTCATAATTTATGAGGAGGATTTGGAGAGAAGCTCTTCTGCCAGCTTCTTTTTCAGCCCCATGTACTCTTTGCCCGAAAGCCCGATTCTATCTAATGCAGCGTCACGCAAATAGCACATCTTGCTCTTCTTGCAGCACCACACAAGACTTCCAAAGCAGGTTCCATCGCCTTTCTCCAGAGGAGTGCCCTTGGCAAATGTGAGCTTCTTTTGCACAAACTCTTCCGGCGTCATGCCTGCCTTTTTCAAGGCCCCGTGGACCGGGCAGCTCTTGACGGGCGGACAGCAGAAAGCCAGGCCGCGCAGGTCACCTCCCGCGCAGATGTGTTTGGGTGCATTGCACCACCCGCTCAGGGAGTCATACTCCTGCATGGCTCCTGAGAGCCACTCTGCAAATTCCGGGTCAGCTCCGCGCAAAGATACGACATCTGCTCCCATGGCAAGCAAGTTTCTAGCGTCTTCAAACTCGCCGATGTCGGCCAGAGCCATGATTACCGGACCTCTGCTGTCTTTTGCCTTCTTGACCATTTTTGGTCCGGCTCCATTCAGGCCGCGCAGGTCGAGGTGGATTATGTCCAGCTCGCTCTCATTCAGCTTCTCCAAAAGGGCATTGGATAGGTCTTCCGGCCTGATCCTCAGGGAGAGGGTGACGCCGCAGCGCTTCAGGCGGGGAATGAGTTCCAGAAGGCGGATGGGGTCTGGGATCTTGGAAAGCCGCAGGTCTAGCAGGCAGAGATTTCTGCTTGCCAGCCGGGCCGCCTCCAGGAGGGGCTCATCTTGAGAACAGGTGGCGGACAGTCCAAAGGCTCCTGTTCCTTTCCTGGCATTCCGGCTGATTGTCTCTAGACTGGCCTGCATCTCTTCAAGAGGAACCTCATCCAGATCGAAGCCCTCCAGCAAGAGCAACCCCGCCGCATCATTAAAGTCGGGCTGGTTATGGGAAGATATAACGGCAATGGGATTGTCGATATGCAGATATCCTACTTCAAGCATCGGCATGCAATTTCGTGCATGAAGATATCAGCCTTTCGCTGATATTATTTTAAATCATATATTATTTATTTTGTTATCTTTATGGTTGCAGCTTGGTGCTCTGCCATTCTTTATATCCAAGAAAATCATAAGGCCTTACGATGATATCATGGTAACCTTTAAAGTAGATGCAGATGCGCGGGCAAAGATCCAGGGATCTGAGGACCTGGAGAAGCACCCCATAGTTGCCAAGGTAAAAGGAACGGGAAAGGATGGGGCTTTGAGCGTGCAGGTCTCTGGAGAGGATAGCAGTCCCATATCGGCACGAATATCCGGCGATTCCAGGAATCCTGTTGCCGTGGGGCCCATAGAGGTTGCACCCATTACCATAGTTCCCAATCTAGAATCAGTAGCAAAGACAGTTGATCTTGGTGCTCTGATCGGTGCATTCACAAAATTGTCTCAGGGGATCAAGGTAGAGGTCGCAAATTCCGGTGAACCTTTGTCCATAGCTATCGGGAAGATCCCAGTGGACTTAACCATCTCTGTCTCTTCTCCTGCCTCGGAGATGGTCTTTAAGGTGGAGATCAAAGGGACTGTAGGCCAATGAGGTGTCTTTTATTCTCCCGGACTGGCTGATAACTCTGGTGGCGGCCGCCCTTCCAGTCTCTGAGGTTCGGGGTGCCATACCTCTAGCCATAGGCGTCTACGGATACGCGCCCTGGCAGGCATATATCTTATCCGTTTTCGGAAACCTCTTGCCTATAATTCCTCTGCTACTCTTTCTGGGGCCGGTATCAGATTATTTGAGGCGTTTTAGCTGGGGTGACCGGTTCTTTTCCTGGCTCTTTGCCCGTACCCGCAGAAAGTACATTCAGGACCATGAGAATTTTGGGCTGACAGCTCTGGCTATCTTTGTGGCCATACCGCTGCCCATGACCGGGGCCTGGTCGGGTTGTGCGATTGCCTTTTTGCTGGGATTTCGTTTCTGGCCGGCGTTCGCGGCCATCGCGGCAGGCGTTCTCCTCGCCGGAGTCATAGTAACCACCGCTGTGGTTGGCGTGCAATTCCTGGTGTTCTGAGATCTGTCGAAAAATACGCAATTACATCTTAAATATCATCAAAACCTATAGTGCGTCAAGCATAGCGCACCTAGTATTTACTACCAAAAAATATAAATATTATCAACTCAGACAGTATCTTATAATGAAGACTGTATGGGGTGAGATAATCAAGAAAATAGGAGTTATATTGGTGCTGGCTGTGGCTATGCTCTCGATTCATGTAATGGCGCAGGGCATTGCCGGCGACGGAGGTGTGGATATCCTTGGAAGAGATGGAGGTATTTTTGAGACGGAAGGAACAGCTTTCAGGTTTCCAGAGGCGCAGGATACAAACCTTGATAGCCTGATTGTTGGTGATGATAAGGCTCTGGCTATTGGAGATAGCTGGCATAAGAAACCACTTGCTACTGCTACCAACAATCTGGAGATAAAGAAGAATCAGGATTCTGGGAATTGCAGTCCCTGCACTAAAGTCAACATCGACATGATCAAAGC
>JAQTYS010000147.1 GCA_028688175.1 Methanothrix sp.
GTCACAACCTCTACATCGGCTCGCCGCAAAATGTCGATGACGCAAATTGCTTCGATCTCTTCATAGCCCTCTGCCATGGGCACCAAGATCCTCATATTCTCATGATCTCCTCGGCAAATTATTGATCTCTATATCTTAAATCTATTACTATGCAGAAATACATCGAGAAGATCGATCGCATAGAACGCGAGCTCTCGTAATCTACATTAGGCAGCTCGTCCTCAGGGCATATCATGCACTGCCTGCGCTGCGGACGATGCTGCCTTCATCTGGACATTTTTATCGTCAATCCGTCATCCATTTTAGCGGACGGCAGCATCGATGCCGCTGATCAAGAGGCCATGATCATCAAGCCCGCGGGAAAGAAATGCCCTCATCTTGCTCAGCAGCTTCTTCATCCGCAGGAGGGCGAAGTCTCTATTGCCGTCTGCACAATTCACCATCTGCATTGCTACCGGGGGACGCCCTGTGAGCAGTTCGAGCAGCTCGGGCCGGAGGATGCGGTCTGCGTTATGAGCCGGTACCTGCGGGATCTGGATGAGGAATGATTAGATTAGCTATTAACCTGGGCAATTTGGGTCGCCTCTGCTCTTTTCAGCAGCATTAATTTCAATAGTCTCTGATTCTCCCTGGCCGCAGCCGGATCTGCAAGAGGAGCGACTATTTTATCCTGCCAGCTATTGTCAAAGATCAGATCCAGAACATGAATAACACGGGCTCCTTGCGCGGCAAGGTTTCCATAACAGGATGCGCAATAAGTTACAAGATCATGCTCTGTATCCCTGATGATGCGCCTGGCCTTTTGGGCGCTGAGATCTGGGGCAACTGCAAATGCCATACCGCCCAGACCACAGCAGTAAGTAGACTCTTTGGAATGCTCCAGCTCAACGACTTCATAGCCAACGGTTCGGATTAGATTTCTAATGGTGTTTTGCAGGTCCAATTCCTGGCGAGCGGAGCATGGATCATGAACCGAGAACCGATGCAACTCTGCCTTTTCGTCTTTCATAATACCCAGCTCTTCCAGAAGGGAATAGAGAGATGTAACGCGGTAGTTGGGCAGATAGCGCTTTAAGATATGAAGGCAACAGGGACAGGCAGCAATTATCTCAGAACAATCCAGTTCCTCCATATTCGATTTCAGTCCCTCGACCACCTCAAGAAAACGCTGCTCTTCCCCGATCAGGTGTGCCGGAGCGCCGCAACAGCCCAGTATGATGCCGGTAGATGGAAGTTTTTGCTGAATATAGTCATATACATTCAGCACTAAATCAGGAGAGTATGCACAAAGGGCGCAACCAGGGAAGAAAGCCCTCTTCGTCTGCTCCTCAGCCGCATAATTATTGCAGGTCGGAAGTGCCAGCTTGAAAGCATTCGACTCATTCCAGTCTAAAGCCTCGGCTAATGGCTCATGTTGCTCTAATGGTGCCAGGCCTTCTGAAACTAGCTGGCTACGTGCTTCCAGGCACATCTCGCCGATATTCAATTTCTTGGGGCATCTCACCTCACATAGGCCACAGATGTTGCAGGAGTATGGAATCTTGGGATTAGCTTTATGAAATCCGTCTCGGAAAGACTCAGCTAATTCTCTAGGACTGGTGCAATGCTTTTTCAAAAAATCGCACTCGTCGAGGCATAGCCTGCAATCGGTGCAGTTTTCTAAGATATTTTCAAGATTGCTCATATTTTACCGCCTCATTTTATTTCACTTGACACTACAGAATATAATGCTAAAGAGGCTTTCTTATCCAGAAGATGCCACTGGGATGAAAGAGAAAATATCTTCCATCTTGGCACCGGCATATCTCTTTCAGAGTCTGAATTATCTGATTATATTGTGTCTGGTCGAGTCCTTCTATATTGGATTCCAGGAAGAAACTCAAGATTCTCCTTCCCGTGTCAGTTCCTGCTATGCAATCCGTCACATCAATATCAGAGATCAAGATGTTAAAGTTGAACTTCAGACCCAGTTCCTTCATGATGAGTAGGATGTCATAAGAGGAAAAAATTTCCTTGTCGTCGCCCTTTACTTTCGTCAAGTAAAGGCGCCGGATCTCGTTAATTCCCAAAGGGGTCTGATGAAATATAAGAAGTATGCCCCCAGGATTTAGCATATCATAAGCTTTTCTAATTGCCATCTTCCTGTCGGGGATGTAATAGAGGCAGTGGGTCAAATGGATAAGATCAAATCCCCCTCCCAACAAATCTTCGCTAAAAGGCTGGGCAATTATCTGGAATGAAGAAATATTGAGTTCAGACTCTTTATACTTTTTTAAAAATATATCGTTGTGAATCACATTAGGGTCCAGGGCAATATAGGAGAGGGTAGGAATCTTGCCAAGAAGCATGCGCATCAGGGTAAGGTCAAAATCTCCTGTTCCGCTGCCAATGCTTAGTATATTTGCAGACTTTCTGCCTGCAAGAGAGGGTATAAAATCATCGGATAACCATCCTTTAATAGCCATCCATTCAGTGGAGACTTTTTTGAAGGCATTGAAACACTCTGCATATTCCATTTCGGTCAAAGGCTCTGCCATTTTCCATCCTCTTAATTCCCAGATGCCCCATCATACCCTTCAGAGCTCATCTCTCCCTTTGGGAACGCTCTCGGATGTGCTGTTTAGCTTCTTGACTTTTGCCAGACGGGCTTTAGTGGCCTTGATGGAGCCTGCCAGGTTAGAAGCAGCCTCCTCCGGGCTCTCACATTCATTGCAGACCTCCTTTGGATTAGCAGAGATAAGACCTGCCTCAAGGTCAATATTCATTGTAAGATAGCTGTTATTGGAATATCTATAGACCAGTTCCACCGGTCTGCTCAACGGCGAGACTGAATTGAATATCAAACCGGATCTGATGGTCTCATTTTGCACCAGCACCTTTTCAGACATGCCCTTCTTTCCATAGCTATCATACTCTTTGCTCTCATACCTCCAGCCCCACTGGTCCTTCAATGTAAAGTTATTGGCATCAAGTACAAGCTTTTGTGTGCCGTTATTGGTTATCGCCACATCCAATTCGATCGTCTTTCTATTGGAGTATACACTTGACCGGAGCACTCCATAATAGAGCAATGTCACATTTGCGTTGCTAATATTGACAAGCTTCGGAAAACGAATTGAAAACTGCTCTCCTCCTCTTTTATCCAAAGACAAATCTATGGTCAGGCTCTTGGCTATCGTCTCCTTGGGGACGACAAAACCAATCAACCTGCGGCCTGGCTGCAACTCTTTTATATTTTGATCACTGGTCTGAAAAACCCGGTCGTTTCCATCGGTGAGGCTATAGGTTGCATGAATCGGCTCATTATCGCTTTCGTTTAATCTAGTCAAGCGTGCGTCTACAACCAGGACGGAATATGAGTCGGAATAAGCGGTTCCGGTGAAACCGGGGTCCTTGAATGAGCCGAAGATGGTGCAGTTGACGACGCCATTGCTCATTTGCAGAGGATAATCTTGGGCGATTCCCGGTAATAGGATCATGAACAGTGCCAGAGCCAGCCATCTCATCTATAACATACCTCCGATGTTATGATATATTCTTTTGGGTGCTTTTCTTTCTGGCCTATGCTATTTATCAATCTTGGCCCATCAAAAGAAAGTAGCAGGCCCCTGGAGCAGTTAATCGCCCCCAAGAGCTGCTTGTCATGCTTTAGGCGGAAATGCTCGATGTGCTGTTCGAGGCGTTGCTTGATGCGGTCTCATTTGTGTCCGGTGTCTTTTTATCCAGACTCTCCTTGGTGGCCGCGAGCCGCGCCCTGCTGGCAGCTACTTTATCCTTAATTGAGCTGATCTTAGAAGTTGTATTCTCTTTGGCTGGAGCCTGCACGGTCTCGCTTGCTGCGCTCTGATCAGCTACAGTCTGATCCGAAACAGGCGCTGCGACTGCTGGCAAAGGCTTCACAAGAGCTGGGCTCTTTGTAGCATTGGCTCCGTAGACCACCTCATCCGAGAGGGGCACATAGTCTTGATTAAAATCTATGAGAATCTGGTCTGGCATCATATAGTCATAAGCCAACGCGGCAGGACGGCTGAGAAGCGAGACACCGGTAAAGCCTAACTTAACACGATCCACGGTAGCATTTTGCGGACCGACTATCTCCGGATCAAAACCAAGGGTCGGACGATAGGGCCAGCCCCACTGATCCAGAAGTGTGAAGTTCTCCGGACTGACAATGAGGTCTTTTGTGCCGTTATTTTGCATACGGACCTGAACTACTATCCCCTGTTCATCGGAATTGATCAGCCAGTCGGTGATTCCATAATACCTTACAATTAAGTTATTGTTGCTGCCTTTGGGTGTTGCCCACCAGTTGATGTAAATGGGCGCGCCTCCCTCTGGAGTCACATTGATGAGCTTAAATAGGCAGTCGTTCTCGGTAAGGAACCATATGGTCTGTTTTCCGGAAGAGAGCTGCTTGTACAAGCCTGCCGGGTAGATATTATTATCTGCATCCACCAGTTGATATGTGGCATTCTCGGTTCCCATGAGGCCTACATCGACCTTTAGGATTTCATGAGTGGCGTTCTCATCGTCCAATGGCGTCCTGCTGGCTCCAAAGAGCACAACAGTCGAGTTTCCATCGCTGCCCTGCAGCGGCACCGCCTGGGCCATGCCGAAGGCCAGGACCAGCAAAAGGGCTATAATAATTAATCTCATCTGATTTCTCTATGCCATTTCAATTATATACATTTTATCCAGGAAACGGCAAGACCGCCCAGGCTGGGAAACCTATATCTGCCTGTTTCATCATAAGCAGAAGCGGTGTTCTAGATTGTCATCGCCTATCCTTGTAACCTGCGGCCTGCCCTATGCCAATGGTCCCTGTCATCTGGGCCATTTGAGGACCTATGTACCTGCGGACATCTTTGTTCGAGGATTAAAGAAGATGGGCAAAGATGTGCTCTTCGTATGCGGCTCGGACGCCCATGGAACTCCCATTGTAGTCAATGCCGAAAGCTTGGGAATGACTCCCAAAGCGCTTGTCGCCAGATACCACCAGCATTTTGACGAGGTCTTCAAAGGTATGGGCGTCGATTTTGACTTCTTCGGAGACACTGATGATCCTGCCTGTCACAATCGCACGCAAGAAATGGTCCGTGTCCTCATGGATGGCGGTCATGTCTATTCCAAAGAGATCGAGCTGGCCTTCTGTCCCAAATGTGAGCGCTTCCTGCCGGATAGATATGTAGAAGGAGAGTGCCCCTACTGCGGAAAGCCCGCTCGGGGCGACGAGTGTGACATGGGCTGCGGTCGCCATCTGGAGCCGGGGGAGATCAAAAACGCAGTCTGCAAGGTCTGCGGCGGAAAGGCCGAGTACAGAAAACAAACCCATTACTTTTTTAGGCTCTCTCAATTCAAGGATTTTCTGCTCTCCTATCTTGAGACACTGGGCGGGACTGCATCAGCTCGCAATTACGCTATGGAGTGGGTGCGCCAGGAGCTAAAGGATTGGTGCATCACCCGCAATATGGCTTGGGGTGTGAAGTTCCCGGGGCACGATGATCTGGTGGTCTACGTCTGGGTGGATGCACCCATCGGCTACATTGCCTTCACTGAGGAGTGGTGTGCCAAGAATGGCCTGGACTGGCAGGCCTACTGGAAGAATGAGGCTAAGATCGTACACTTCATCGGCGGGGATATCGTCTACCATCATTGCATCTTCTGGCCGGCCATGCTCAAAGGAGCCGGCTACACCTTGCCTTCGGCTGTCGTCGCCAGCGGTATGCTGAAGATAGATGATAAGAAATTTTCCAAATCACGGGGCAATGTCATCTGGGTCAAAGACGATTATCTGGAGAAGGGTCTTCATCCTGATCTGCTGCGCTACTATCTGGCCAGTTACACAGCTCACAACAAAGAGGTCAACTTCGCCTGGAAGATCTTTGCCGATAAGGTAAACACCGAGCTGGTAGGGGCGCTGGGCAATTTCATAAACCGTGCTCTGACATTCACAGTGAAGAACTTCGAGGGCAGCGTTCCGCGAGGCGAAATTGACCCGGAGGTCATGGCCAGGATAAGCCAGACCTTAAACGAAGTGGCAGTAGACCTGGAAGTGTACGAGTTCAAAAAGGCCATAGACAGCGTGATGACTTTAGCTGATTATGGCAATATCTACTTCCAGAGTCGTGAACCCTGGAAGTTGGTGAAGAGTGATAAGGCCGCCGCAGGCTGCGTGCTGAGAAGCTGCCTGCAGATCGCCAAAGCGCTGGTCATCCTCATGCAGCCGGTAATGCCCACAAAGATGGAGGATGCCTGGAAGCAGCTGGGCCTGGATGGAACTGTAGCGGAAAAATCTTTCCAGGAGGCTATGGTTCCCCTGACTGAGGATGGCCGTCTCGGTACACCCCAGATTCTCTTCTCACGCATGGAAGAAGCATTCGTCAAAGAGCTTGACACTATATTTCTAGATAGGCTAGAAAAAGCTGAAGCAAAGGGCAAAGCGGCGGAAAAAGCAGGCGGAAAAAAGGGTGAGATCTCTTTTGAGGAGTTTGGATCATTGGACCTGCGGATAGGGGAAATTAAGGAGGCGGGCCCCATCAAGGGCTCAAAGAAGCTGATTAGGCTTCAGGTCGATATCGGAGGCGAGATTCGTCAGGTGGTGGCAGGCATTGCGGGGGCCTACTCAGCAGAAGAACTGGTTGGCACGCAGGTGGTAGTCTTGACCAATCTCAAGCCGACCAAGCTCTTTGGTGTAGAGTCGCAAGCCATGCTCCTGGCTGCAGACGCTGCCGGCAAGGCAGTGCTGCTCCAGCCTCGTGAAT
>JAQTYS010000148.1 GCA_028688175.1 Methanothrix sp.
TATTGTCCGAGTATACCAGGCCTGCCAAGTTCGACCAATTGACCACGACATACGATACGAAAGGCGAAGTAATCTCCGACTTCTATACCTTCTTGCCGACCAAGGAGACTCTGAAGATCGAGTACAATAAGCCGGACAAAGGCTATAGAACCTATACTGTGCGCTACTATGCCACAGGAGACACCCTGATTATGACAATCAACCCCTATGGCATGATCGTATTCCGAGAGTACAGAAGAACACCCGGATTGGCAGAGCCGGAATATCTCACGAATTGTGCTACTGCATATGGGAAGGCTGGCAGTCGGGATGGAGCGGTGGTGAGCAATCGGGCCTGCGTCAATTTAGGATGGAGCTGCCAGACCCCTCAGCCATTGCTGCGTTTGCTGGTCTTCAAAGAGGCAGATCGGGAGGTGGCAAAACCAGGCGATATTATAAGATATAAGTATACGGTGGTGAACAACGGCACCATAGCTCTCACTTCCCTGACCCTCAACGATGATAAGCTGGGAATAATAGTGTTCAACGATCCAGATTCCCTGGAACCGGGCGAGTCACGCATCTACTTTGCTAACTACACAGTGAAGAAGGGAGATGAGCCGAAATTGGTGAATACTGTCATCGCCACGGCATTGGACCCTGATGGAAATGAGATTGAATCTAATGCAACGGAATATGTGGAAATTATTATTAATACCATTTGCCTGACAAAGACTGCCTCGCCAAAAGTTGTTCGGCCAGGAGATTATGTGACATATAACATAACATGGTATGAACCAGGAGATCTGATTGTAGATGACTACCCAAGGGGTGTAATCTTCGTTTCTGCATCCCCTACACCCATTGATGACGGCCAAAACAACAAATGGATGATAGACTCCGATAATTATCCTGGAACCATTACCATCCTGGTTCAGGTAGCGCAGGACATCGGCAACACCTCCTTTGATATGGATCAGGGAGTGACAGGGACGGGATTTGTAAATGTTCATAATGATATCCGCACCAATCCGGTAATACTAAAAAATAAAGCAACGTTTTATGATGAAATAGCAGGCAACTATGTGGAGAAATGTAGAGCATACGCCGAGGTCAACGTCGGTCCTCCCCAGACCTATGTCGCCCTCAAGGAGCACGGCAGCGGCGAGTATGCCAGCGAGGACGTGATTAAATACCACAACTCCAACCGTTCTATTCAGCGGACCAAGGGCCTGACTGCAACACATAAGCCAACCACCTTCTCTCTCCCCCATAATCGTAATGTCGATTTCATGAGCAAATGGTCGGAGAAGGCAAAGGCCAAGAATTACGCCACGGGTGGATCCACAAACGAGGAGTACACCTACGCTAGCCGCATCAGTCAGAGCAGCTCACTGAAACTGGACGAGAACGGCAGTACCATGAAGACCGAAACCGACTTTGAAGGAATGGGTCACATCGGCCTCGTCAAAAAAGATGTTGATGAGAATAGAACCTGGAACGCGAGTCAGATCTTCCAGTCCCAGGAAGACTATGTGGGCAGCTTCAAGATCAATCAGAAGTTTGATGAATACGGTAAGAATGTGGAGTACGAGAAATCCGTGAACGGCACTGGTTATGTGTCTGCGAGCAGAGATCTGGGAAAAGCCCAGTCTTCCTACGAATCCGGCACGGGCAATTACCAGAGTAATGAGAAGATCAGTACCGTGGTCAACTATATCTCCAAGGATATGAACCTCACTCATCAGCAGACGGGCTATAACTTCACACCTGCCTTCTCCACATCCAGCGATATTAAGTGGAGTGAAGGCTTGTGGTCCAAGACCCCTACCAGCCTGATCAGCGGGCGGTTTTCCTCAGCAACGAACCTGACACTGCATTCTATTGCTCGGGGCCTCAATGAGATGGTAATCGAAGCCGGCGTGACCGGCCAGGCCGATTTCCGAACAATCTATAGGGACAATTCTCCCAATAGTACCGATGAGATAGATCAAGATGAAACTTATGTGGGAGACTATGAAATCTATCGAAAGGTCTCCCTGGGCGGCGTGGCCAAGTATGACCGACCGCATATCTCTTTGAGTAAGATCGCTAAAGTGGACCTGCCTAAAACCACCTATGCAAACTATCAGATCATCATCGAGAACAACGGCAACCGGGCTTTAGGGCCGGTTTATATAATGGACATCTTCCCGACAGGAACCGAGTACATCACCTCATCGCTAAGGCCGGAAGAGCTGACGACTAAGTATGCCAACTGGTCGCTGCCAGCTATGGGTATCGGCAGTAAGGTGATCATAGACTTGCAGTTGAACATAACCGAGAATCCATCCAATCTAGTCAACCAGGTAGAGGCAGCAGGCAATTACGGGAGCGGCTGGACAATAGCTAGAAATTTCTCCGCCATCCACTTAAACTGGCTTGCCTGCTGCCCGCCTCAAATATCTGCTTCCAAGACAGCCAGGATTGATGCTCTGGACCCGAAGGTGATCTGGTACAGTCTGAATCTCAAGAACCGGGAGAAGTACACCATGGTAGCTTTCTTGATGGATCAGCTACCAGCGTCCATGACATTGCTCAACTCCTCAGAGGAGCCTTCTGAAACAAGATCTAACTTAATAACCTGGAATATGCTCAATCTGATGCCAGGAGAGAACAGGACCATTGTTTACAGGGCAATGGCAGAGTCGGATGACGTCTATGTTAACGTGGCTCACATCGAGGCCTTCTCAGTAGACGGACCGGATTATGCCGCGGCTGATGTTGAGGCGCGAATCGATCTGGGTGCGGGAAGAGCACAGCCTTCGTCCCTATTCTCAGACTGGCAACCGCCCGCGTGCTTCGGTCTCAACTGTAGCGGCCGGATCTATAATGAGGATTGGATACCATGCTACACCTGCTCAGCTGGTGAACCAGGGAACACTGTAATCATACCGCCCTGTATCTCGTGCATGGACACTGGTGACGACAGTCTGCCTTGAAAGGTTTGCTAGAACCAATGAGTGGTAAAATTATCAGTGAACTACCCTACACCTTCTTCTTTTTGGAAGGACTTCTTATTCTTAAATATGCATACTAATAGCAAATGTTGGAGAAAGAGTAACCTTTATATGGTAATATTGGTAATATGCCAATGAAATAAAGTTTTACTAAGGAGAATACCAGAGCAGCATGAGCAGTAGCGTCGATCTTGACGAAGTGGATCGGACCATTCTTCGTAGTCTTCGGGAAAATGGGCGAATGAGCCTGCAAGAGATGTCAAGAAGATCCGGCATCTCCGATGCTACCATACAGTTTCGGCTCAAACGCATGAAAGCCAATGCTGTCATAGAGAGGTTCACCATTATGACCAACCCGGCAGCTACGGGCTATTCGGTTACTGCGATTATGCTTGTACAAACGGATAATGTTAGACACGATCAGGCCGTCAAGGCACTGGCGAAGCTTCCAGAGATAACTGAGGTCTATGGGATACTGGGGGAGTATGACCTCTTCCTAAAGGTCTGGTCAAAAAACCTAGAAGAGCTGAATACCCTCATAAACGATCGCATAAGGTCAATTGAAGGCATCGAAGACTTGCATGAGATTGTGGTGGTTGAGCGGGCAAAAGATGAGACATCTCCGGTTTAGAGGTTGAAATGGCTACATTCAAGAGCATCACGGAGAAAGCAAAAGGTTTAGGCCCTTTGAAGATAAACGATTTAGGCCAAATCACAAAAAGAGGAGCAAAGAAGCAGGATCTTTCCTCGAAAGATAAAGGGCCCAACTCAGACATCTTGGAACTCGCCGCCCATCCTCTGTCGATGGTAAGCGAAAAACCCCTGGAACGGCCCAAGATCACCATAATCGATTATGATGAGTTGCATTATCATGAGGCAGAGGCCAAAGAGGTAGAAGAGTGTTTCAGGTTCAAAGATATGCCCACGGTAACCTGGATAAACATTGACGGCCTTCATCAGATGGATGTCTTAGAGAAACTAGGTTCATGCTATGGAATTCACCCATTGGTTCTGGAAGATATCCTCACCGATCAGCGTCCTAAGATTGAGGACTATGATGATTACATATTCATCGTGCTAAAGATGCTCTACTACGATGAAGAGGGTGATAAGAAGACAGAAGATGAGGATGATGAAGATGATCTGGGAGATACCAACTTAGATATGGATCAGGTGAGCATGATCCTGGGTCCTAATTTTATAATATCTTTTAAAGAAAAAGAGGTTGATGTTTTTAATCCCTTACGAGATCGGCTGCGGACAGCCAAGGGCAGGATAAGAAGGCAAGGCGCAGACTATCTGGCCTATTCCATGATTGACGCCATTGTGGACCACTATTTCTTAATCATGGAGAAGCTAGGAGATCGATTCGAGGATCTGGAGGATGAGGTGGTGTCCGACCCGCAGCCCGGAATTCTTCCCACCATCTATAATCTGAAGCGAGATATGCTGTTCTTACGAAAATCGGTCTGGCCTTTGCGAGAAGCCATCAGCAAGATGCAAAGGAGTGATTCGCCTCTCGTCTCAGAAGCGATCAAGATCTACCTGAGAGATGTTTACGACCACACCATCCAGGTGATCGAGAACATTGAGACTTTCCGCGATATGTCAGCCTCGCTGCTGGAAACCTATCTCTCCAGCTTGAGCAACAAGCTTAATGAAGTGATCAAGCTGCTCACCATCATCTCCACCATCTTCATTCCCCTCACATTTCTGGCGGGGCTGTATGGAATGAACTTCAGGTTTATGCCGGAGCTGGAGTCTCCATTCGGCTACCCGGCTGTTTTGATACTGATGTTGCTGGTCGTAGTGATAATGATGGTCTACTTCAGGAAAAAGGAATGGATTTGATTAGTATCTTCTCGTAGCGCTGCACAATTCTCTCCAGAATGTCCATGTCATAAGGCTGGTGGACGGGCACCAGGATATTCGCCTCTATTCCCGCAGAGTCGGGTGCTACCGTTAGGCCGTCCTCCTTTAGATCCAGGCGCAGGTCGCGGGCCATCTCCTCGATCATAGGGGTGAGCGGCTTGATTGCCCGGGCGGTTTTGGCCCTCTGCCGAAATCTCTTGAGCAGCGAGTCCACCTCTGCCGCCAGGGGCTCGACATCTCCACTTCCCGATTCCTGGCAGATTCTCTCTGCGCTTTCCTTGAGCATAGAGAGGGTGCGCACTCCTGCCTCCAGCATCTGGCCGCTGTAGTGCTGCCTGACTCTTTCTGCGTAGCCCGGGGCAAGCACTAACAGCTCAATCTCTTTCAGGCGCTCCAGGTCATCTGCTTCTGGTTTATAGGGGTTTACTACTATGTAATCCAGGGCAAGGCGCAAAGCCAGGCTCTCGTACATGGGAGAGACGCCTACGAGCCTCTTGTCTTGGAGAAGGGCTCTTCTGATGGCCTGGGGATCGGCGGAGCTGATGCCGAAGTAATCGGCAAAGCCGCTAGTGGTGGTGAGAAGCTTGGTGCGGCTGAACTTTTCCGCCTTGATGAGGCCTCTTTCCTCCAGTTCCTTCACGTGATCGTAGCTCTTGTTGCCCCGGATCTCCACCAGAACGCTCTGCTTGATGGGCTGTTTATATGCGATGATGGCTAATGTTCTGATGAGTGGAGCTTCGATCTCTTTGGGCGCAAAAGAGAGGACTCGCCCGGCGAGGCCAAAGCGAACCTGCATGGAATAACCATCGCCGATGCTCTTAATCTCCAGCCCTGAGTCGCGGGCGGCGTACTGTGCTGCCAGGTCCTCTGCCAGGGCTCGCGATCGCTCCTCGGAGAGGCCTGAGAGATTGGCCAGCTCTGTTGGTGCAATGGTCCTGCCCGAAGCGAAGAGGGCCGCTTCGATGACGGCTTTGGCATAAGAATCTGCAGTCAAGACAATCCTGGAAGTGATGCTCATCAAGAGGGTTTAAGCTTACGCTAGGGGGGAGAAGAAAGGAAATGAATCGAATACTGAAAAAAATATGGTACAGTTACCTGCATCGAGATCTTCTTGCAACAGTTGGCTTGGATCCATCTTGAGCTTTCAAGTCATTCCGGCTTCTTCTTGCCACCCTTGTTTCTTCCTTATTTTCGGCCATATTTATCGATTCTTGAGATGTCTTCGGGATATATAAAACTTATGCAGTAGATATAAATATAACATACTCTAATTGATGATTATGTTAAGGGCGAATTTGCATGATATAGTAATTGCAACGATAGCGTCCTGTTTAACTTTTGCAGCTGTTTTATTTTTAGTTTATTCTGAAGCATGTTTGATTTGTCATAATTAAATTTATAGAACTGCCTAGCAGTTCGAATTCTCTTCGCTGCCTCGAAGTTTTAGCTTCTTTTTGCCAGCTCGCCGGCGAACTTGAGATAATTGCAGGCCGGGCTTCCCACCGAAATGATATTGCCCCGCACATTTCCGTCCTCAATCTCCAGCTCGGCCACCGAGGGCGCAGACATGCGGGGAAGGGTGGTACTGCCCGGACAGATGAGCAGAAGCTTTCCCTTTTCGATGAGAGGGCGATGGATATGCCCGAAGACCAAAACCTGCACATCCATCTCTCTGGCCATCATCTCCGCTCCTACTAGGTCGGAGCCGTGTGAGGCCATGTGCACCAGGCCGATCCTGATTCCTTCAACCTCGATCACCTTTCGCTCTGGCAGGAGACTCTTTAACTCAGGGCAGTCTGAGTTTCCATGCACTGCCTCCAGCTTAGGCCCTAGGGCCGCCAGAGCAGCATGGCACTAAGCTGAGACGAAATCGCCGGCGTGAAGAATGATATCGGCGCTG
>JAQTYS010000149.1 GCA_028688175.1 Methanothrix sp.
AATACAGCGACACTGGCAGAGATGCTTCAGGCAGTGGGCTACAATACCTTTGCCCTGGGCAAATGGCACCTCGTCTCCACTCAAGATATCAATGCCCAAGGCCCGTACGATAATTGGCCCACAGGCAGGGGATTTGACCATTACTACGGATTCCTGCAAGCTCAAACCAACCAATGGTATCCTACTCTGATCGATGATACCCGCCAGATAGAACCGCCGGCCACTCCTGAGGAGGGCTACCATCTATCGCAAGATCTGGTTGACCAGGCTATAAAATATGTGAACAATCAGCAATCAGCAGAGCCGGGCAAGCCCTACATGATGTACCTGGCTTTTGGTGCCTGCCACTCACCCCACCAGGCTCCCCGGGAGTTCATTGACAAGTACAAAGGCAAGTTCGACCAGGGCTGGGATGCCGTCAGGAACGAGACCTTAGCCCGGCAGAAGGCTATGGGCATCGTGCCGGCCGACACGAAGCTTGCGCCGCGCAATGCCGATGTATTGGCATGGGACAGCCTATCAGCGGACGAGAAGAAGCTTTTTGCTCGCATGATGGAGATTTATGCCGGATTCCTGGATCATACCGATTATCAGATTGGTCGGCTGATCGATTATCTTGAGGAGACTGATCAAATCAACAACACCATGATCATTCTGGTCTCAGATAACGGCGCCAGCATGGAAGGTGGCACGAATGGCTCATTCAGCGAGTACATGCTGTTTAATAGCATGCCGGAAGAGAACGTCAGTTTCCTGCTCAATAAGATCGATGAACTGGGCGGACAGATGACCTTCTCTCATTATCCCAGAGGATGGGCTATGGCCGGCAACACGCCGTTCAAACTCTACAAGCAGTGGACCCACGAAGGAGGCGTCCACGACCCTCTGATAATCTATTACCCGGCAGAGATCAAAGACCAGGGAGGAATTCGGACCCAGTTCACCCACGCCATTGATATTGTGCCCACCGTTTTGCAGGTAGTGGGCATCGAAGCGCCGGAGGTATACAAAGGCATACCTCAAAAACCGATAGAAGGAGTTAGCATGGCCTATACCTTCGACCAGCCGGATGCACCCAATCAAAAAAATGTCCAGTACTTCTCAATGCTGGGCAGCCGGGGAATCTGGTATGATGGCTGGAAAGCGGTAACTGCTCATCCGCGCGGTTCAGGCGGGAATTTTGACGAAGATGTCTGGGAGCTATACAATCTCACCCAGGATGTTTCGGAATCGCAGAACCTGGCAGAGGAGAATCCCGGAAAAGTTGAGGAGATGGTGGAACGCTGGTGGGCGGAGGCAGGAAAATACAATGTACTGCCGCTTGACGATCGATTCCATATGATGATGGAACAGGGACCAAAGGGCAAGTTCACATACAATCCAGGTATGGCCCCGATCCTGGAGCCCGGAATTCCCGACACCAAATTTAGCTCCTATACCATCGATGCTGATGTCGATATTCCTGAGAGTGGCGCTGAGGGAGTGCTTTTCTCCATTGGAGGTCGATTTAATGGACTGTCGCTTTATGTTCAGAACAAGAAGCTCGTCTTTGACTACAATTACCTGGGCATAAAACACACCACCATCGTCTCCGATGCACAGGTTCCCACGGGCAATTCAACTCTCGGCTTCAGCTTCGATAAAACCGCAAATGCTGATTTCCTTAATCACACTGCTGCCACCGGAACCGGAACGCTTTACATTAACGGAAAAGCAGTAGGCAAAGGCACAATTGCCCAGACGGTGCCCAACATCTACTCCTGGGAAGAGGGACTTGAGGTTGGCACCGACCGTCTAACGCCGGTAACAGAGAGCTACAAGAGCCCGTTCAAATTCACGGGGACCATCAGGAAAGTTGTTCTGGAGGTAAAGGAATAATTGGAATTTGCTTTGCAGATCCAGGCCTGTTCCTGGATTCTTTTTTAATTTTTAATTCGTCTGTGAGATTCGTGATCTATTTATTCAATGACCTACCATTTTCTGGATTATGAAGATGTTATTCCAAAAATTAATCGTTCTCCTGTTCTTGGCTGGAGCGTTTCCCGTCTTTGCTCAATATGATTTTGGAGCAAATGAGGGCTACACCTGCTGGCAGTGTCCTGTCTGCGGATACGTCGTCAGCATGACAGCCGAACAGGCGGCAAACATCAATTCTTATACTCCCTGCCCGGTGTGCTACTCGGCATATGCCGGCAACTTCATGCCTGTATCCTGTCCAACTGCTCTGGGCGTTAGCTCCTCCGACACATTCGGCAAATCAAACAGTACCGACGCATCTGAAAACACCAAACCGGATTATGAATCGAGTCCCGAAACTTCCTCTCGCAAAGGAAAGATCCTGATGGTACTCCCTCCAGAGCAGTATCAAGAAGAAGAGCTGAATGTGCCTCGCGATTATTTTCAGAGCATGGGTTACTCTGTCGCCCTAGCCTCTAAAGGAGTAAAGACGGCCAGCGGGATGAATGGCGAGAACGCCCAGGTGGATCTTGATCTGAAGAAAGTCAAGCTATCAGATTATATCGCTGTGGTCTTCGTTGGAGGCGAAGGAATCTACTCCCTCAAGCTAAACCAAGATCCGGATTACATAGCACTGGCAAAGTCAACCGAAACTCAAGAGAAACTGCTGGCTGCCATATGTCTTGCTCCCTGGATACTGGCTGATGCGGGACTGCTCAAAGGCAAGAGAGCCACTGCATCTGATACGGACCATATCAAAGCCAAAGGTGCTATTGTCTCAGACGAGGCAGTAGTGCAGGATGGAAACATCATCACTGCAAATGGTCCTGACGCATCACGAGAATTCGCAGAAGCAATAGTCACTGCTTTGCAGAACTATGGGGTTGCAGGTAGCAATAGGGGCATATCCCAAATGGAGAAGAGCTCAGCCCTGACAGTTTCCCGTACAGGATTAGTGAGAGAAGGAAGTTCATCTAGAGAGAAATAAGTTCATATTCAATGGTTTTTAGTCTTCGGGAAGAGGGAAATAATGAGATACAACATCCATAAGATGGGGTTCATCCTGATAATGACGATACTGCTCGCCACTATGGGTGCAAGCTGCCAGATGCAGGGCAGGACCGACCAGAAAAATGGTACTGATATTACTCCTCAAGAGGCATATAGCCAACTCCTGAACACCTCCATGGAGATGGCTTACCTCGATACGATGATAAGCCTCTCCCAATGGGATCAGGATATTTCTATGCCTCCGAATGGAGCAAATTATCGGGCCAAGGCCCAGAGCTATATGGAGGATCTTAAGAATAAGAAGTGGATCGATCCGGAATTTGGAAGGCTTCTTTCTATTGCCAATAATGGCAGCAATTGGTCTGTAATCGAAAACGCAAACCTGAGGCTGTGGAATCGCAATTACAATAAGAGGATAAAACTTCCTCCAGATTTCGCTATGCGTGAGTCAGAGATGGTTTCCAAATCTCTGGTTGCCTGGGAGAATGCCCGGGAGAGCAACAATTATTCCATATTTCAGCCCTACCTAAAAGACCTGATCGAACTGAACCGGGAGAAGGCAAGAGCGTGGGGATATGAGGAGCATCCTTATGACGCCCTCCTGGATGACTTTATGCCGGGAATGACTGCGGCCAGGTGCGATGAGCTCTTTGAAACCATAAAGCCTCACATTATAGAGCTGATAGTTAAGATAAATGAGTCCAGTATAAATGGATCCATCAAGACGGCAACAAAGAATGTCTATGGCAACGCCACCTATCCAAAGGAAAAACAAGAGGCTCTGCTGAGGAATCTAACCTCTGCCCTGGGATTCGATTACCAAGCCGGAATTATGGTTAAAGCCAAGAGGAATCCCTCAACCTACAGTATAGGGGTGCATGATGTCAGAACCAGCCTGCGTTATGACGAACATAATCCGGAGATAGCCCTTCTGGATGTGATTCATGAGTGCGGTCACGGCATCGCTGCCCAGAGGATTCCTGATGAGTACATGGGAATGCCATTAGCAGTTGAACCGGGCATGGATATGGCTGAAGCCGAGGCGAGGCTCTTCGAGAATAACCTGGGTCGCAGCATTGCTTTCTGGCAGTACTGGTTGCCTCAGATGAGAATTGAGTTCAGGCCAAACATGGATAATGTCTCGGTGGATGAGATGCATAGATACATCAATCGGCTCAATATCATCCCTATCCGCATCGATGCCGACGAAGTATCCTACATACTTCATATAATCATCCGCTACGAGATAGAACGTGACCTCTTCGAGGGAAAGATCAGCGTTGATGATCTGCCGATGATATGGAAACAAAAATACAAGGATTACTTGGGACTCTACATAACCGACGACAATAACGGCATACTTCAGGATGTCCATTGGGCTTATGGAAACTTTGGCTACTTCCCGGCTTATGCAATTGCTTCCATGAATTCCGCTCAGCTGGAAGGGTCCATGAGAAGAGACCATCCTGATCTTGACCAGAGATTCGCCTCGGGTGATTTCTCCATACCTGCCAACTGGATGGCAGAGCATGTCTACAAGTATGGTGCCATCTATGATACGCCGCAGCTGATGAAGAAAGCAACAGGAAACGAGACGCAAGCCCATGATTTTCTCAGCTACCTGGACAGCAAGTACGGGAGAATGTACAATATCGAGGAAACCCCATAATCAAGAAGGCACCTTTCGGCTTGCAATGCTGTTGATAACTGCAAGCCACCCATATTTTTATAGATGAATGTCCATTTTCGCATATGAAGCGAAAATCATTTGCTGCTTGGACGGTGATAACACTCCTATCTATAGCGTCAATATCTAGCTGCAATTCCTATCTGACAGAGAACAACGACGTTAGTGTCATACACTTTATCAATGGTGCTATGGGTGACAAATCGTTCTTTGATTCAGCAGTGAGCGGCATTGCCAGAGCAAAGGAAGATTTCCATCTCAATGTTACGACGATTGAAGGTGGCTACGATACCACTCTCTGGAAGCAAATGATTGAGGATGCAGCCACCAATAAGGATTTTGATATTATGATTGTAGGCTCCACTCCAATGCTGGAGTTGCTTGAGGAGGTGGCCCAAATGCATCCTGATAAGAAGTTCATAATATACGATTCCTGCGTGAACTACACAAATGGAAATTTTGAGAATGTCTATTCCATCCTCTACCGCCAGAATGAGGGAGCATACCTTGCAGGCGTTTACGCGGGATTGATGACAAAAGCCAACAAAATAGGCATACTTGGCGGGCAAAACAGTACAACCATAAATGACTTTGTAATTGGATATGAGCAGGGCGCAAGATCTGTGAAACCTGATATTGATGTCCTGGTGGCATATGCAGAAAGCTGGAACGATTCTGCCAAGGGAGAGTCAATGGCCACAGATATGTATAAAGATGGGGCCGATATAATCTTCCAGGCAGCGGGAACCACGGGATTGGGCGTCTTCCAGGCTGCTTTGAATTCAGACAAATATGCCATAGGCGTTGATTTTGATCAGGCGCAGCTAATGGAGAATACCGACCCTGAGCAGGCCAAGCATATCCCCACATCAATGATGAAGAACGTGGATCAGAGCCTCTACCGCGCCCTCGGATTGTATGCTGATGGCCAATTGCCCTTTGGTCGGGCCGAGACTCTGGGCATCAAGGAAGGGGCCGTGGGTTTGGCTAAGAGCAAGTACTATCAGGAGATTACGCCAACAGATGTTAAGTCCAAGATAAATCAGACTGAAATTGATATCATGGACGGCAGGATAAAGGTAGAAACGGCATTTCGATGAGCAATCCAAGAAGATATGGCAGCTTTCCATTTTCCGTAGCTGTCATCCACGGAGGACCTGGGGCCGGGGGTGAGATGTCCCCTGTAGCCAAAAGGCTTTGCGCCAGCCGGGGCATTTTAGAGCCGCTGCAGACAGCTCATTCTCTGCCCGCTCAGGTTGATGAGCTGAGAGAAATTCTGGAGGAGTGTGCAGATCTGCCAGTCACATTGGTTGGCTTTTCCTGGGGTGCATGGCTCTCATTTATCCTGGCAGCCCGCTATCCGGATATGGTCAAGAAGCTGGTGCTGGTGGGAAGCGGTCCATTTCAGGAGAAGTATGTGCCGATAATCATGCAGACGAGGCTCTCTCGCCTGGATAAAAATGAAAGAAGCGAGGTTAGAAGGATATTTGCGATATTGGATGGCACAGGCAGCGACGAGTGGGAGAAGAACATGGCACTGGCCCTCATGGGCGAGCTATTCTCAAGAACCGATGCTTTTGATCCCATAAAATGCCAGGCAATAGATCTGAACAACGAGATCATATCATGTCAGGCAGATATCTATGAATCCGTCTGGAAAGAGGCTTCACTCCTGAGGCAGAATGGTGAGCTGCTGGAGCTGGGCAAGAGGATCATCTGCCCGGTGGTAGCCATACACGGTGATTGGGACCCGCATCCATGCAAGGGCGTAAGCGAGCCTCTGCAGGCTGCACTAAAGAGCTTCAAGTTCGTTTTGCTGGAGGAATGTGGGCACATGCCATGGATAGAAAAAAGGGCAAAGGACAAATTTTACTCCATACTCGAGGCGGTGATTGATTCTTAGTTTTTTTCTCTCTTCTAGATTTCGAGTCCCTCATTCCTGCATATCTCCAGCAAATAATTCTGCAGCGATTTCTTGTAGCCCTTTTTGGCG
>JAQTYS010000150.1 GCA_028688175.1 Methanothrix sp.
CCTTGCCAACCGCAAGTGTCTCCTTGCCAACCGCAAGTGTCTCCTTGCCAACCGCAAGTGTCTCCTTGCCAACCGCAAGTGTCTCCTTGCCAACCGCAAGTGTCTCCTTGCCAACCGCAAGTGTCTCTTTTCCAACTGACAGGTTCTCCAATGTTACTGCTAGAATCTCTCGGCTTACATCTACACCCGCTTTGGTTATGACTATGAGCGCTTTTAATTGATCTACGGCGGCGTCAAGTCGTGAATCCGTCTCTCCGCTTTCCACCAATTTGGCAAAGCTCTTGTATTCGTCTGTTGCTGCCCTATATTCCTTCTCAATACCCGTAACATTGATAATGGTGTTTTGGATGACAATGGCTTTCGCAAATCTCTCCAGGTCGTTTTCTTCACCCTCAGCTATTATCAGCACCCTGCCATCTGCAAGATTTTCTATATGGCCTTTTATTTCAAAACGCTTTGCTATGTCTATGACCTTGGACCGATAACCGGATTTTTGAACACTTCCCGATACGTATGCAATTAGCCTTTTCATCAAACGTATATTCATATTTGCTCATATATGTCCTTAATCCAAGCAGTGCGAAAGTGTTTACAAAATTTTCCAAGGACCATAAACGTTCATTGTAAAGCAATCACTTGGACGAAGAAGAGATGTTAGCCACCGTTTGTTGCATTGTCTCTACAACAACCTTTATTTCCCATCACATAAACCACACGTCTATCATATTATGAGGAATGCTATGCGACTTTCCATGGATTTAGAGCTACAGGATGTACCAGGTCAGCTTCTCCTGGCTTTGCAGCCCTTCAGGGACAATAAGGCCAATATCATCAGCGTGGTTCATCATAGGGACAGAAAGACACCTCGCGGCATGATCCCGGTTCGCTTCGTAGTGGAGATGGACCGGACCAAGATCGAGACCGTCAACGCCAAGCTCAAGGAGTGCGGCATCTCCGTGGTGCGAGCAGGCGAAGACCGCCTCATTGAAGCCGTCTCTGTGGTGCTGGTGGGCCATGTGCTACACAGCGATCTGGGTGATACCGTAAACCGCATCGACTCCACCGGCTTTGCCGAGGTCATGGACGTTTCTTTGACCATGACCGGTGTGGACGAGCCGTCTTCCGCCTATCTCAAGATCCGCGCCACCGGCAAGGCTGAGATTCAGAAGGCATTGGCCATCCTGCGCGAAGTAGGTGCTGAGAAGAAGCTCCTTGTAATTGAGCCGATAGAAGCGGAGGCGGTCTGAATATGAGGGACATTAAAGTATCCCTGGTGGGCTATGGCATTGTCGGCCACGGCGTGGTTGATGTTCTCAGTCGCAAGAAGAAGATGCTCAGAGATATGGGCCTGAATCTCAAGCTGATCAGCGTCACCGATCACACCGGTACAGTAATGGCGGAAGATGGCGTGGATGCTAATAGGATTTTAGGAGAGAAGACGCTGGCCAATGTGGCCACCACCAGCATGAAGGGCAAAGAGGCCATCTCTGCCATAGACTCAGACCTGGTGATAGAGGTTACTCCTACTAACATCGTACACGGCCAACCTGGTCTTGGTCACATGGAAGCTGCTCTCTCCAGCGGCAAGCACGTTGTCACCTCCAACAAAGGACCGCTGGTGGTCTCTTATAGCCGTCTGAAGAAGCTGGCTGAGGACAACGGTGTGATGATGAAGTTTGAAGCCACCGTGGGCGGCACCATGCCACTCATCAGCCTGGTGGAACGCACCCTGGTAGGTAATACCATCTTCGGCATCCGGGGAATATTCAATGGCACCTGCAACTATATCCTCACCCGCATGACAGAGGAGGGCATACCCTACACTCACGCGCTGAGCGAGGCTCAGGATATGGGAATCGCCGAGGCCGATCCGAGCTACGATGTGGAGGGCGTGGACACAGCAGGAAAAGTAGTCATCCTGGCCAATTCGCTCTTCGACATGAACATCAAGTACAGCGATGTGGATGTGACCGGCATTACCGGCGTTACACCCGAGGCCCTGGCCCTGGCCAAGAAACGCGGTTACGCCATTAAACTCATCGGTGATGTGCCCGCCCTCACGGTGCGGCCCACTCTGGTGCCGCTGGGTAGCCCCATAGCGGTATCTGGAACTCTGAATTCGGCAGCTATTTACACCGATCTATCTGGAACCATAACCGTAACTGGCCTAGGTGCCGGCTCCATCGAGACTGCTTCCGCCATTCTGACCGATATCATCAGCATCTACCGGACGAAACAGATCGACGCCATATTCTAAATGACCAGCTTTCTTGCCTTTGCACAGCTATGCCAGAAGGTTGAGGCCTTATCCGGCTCCCTGGAGAAGATCGACCTAGTCGCAGCATTCCTTTCAGGCCTGGATGAGGCTGAACTCTCGGTGGCCTGTAGCTATGTCATGGGCATGCTCTTCCCTCCCAGCCAGAATCTGGTAATGGGCGTGGGGCCTCGTATCCTCTACGAGGCCCTGGCGAAAGCCTGTGGCTGCCCGGCCGAGCTGATCTCACAGATGCTTCGCGCCACCGGTGATCCGGGACTGGTGGCTGCCGGCATTGTAGAGAAGAGAAGGCCGCTTGGCTTTGCTGCTTTCCAGGAGGCTCTGCCGCTCACCATAGCCGACGTTTACAAGAGGTTTGTGGCAATAGCTCACGCTTCCGGCAAGAAAAGTCAGGACACTAAAGTCAAGAACCTGCAATTCTTGTTCAGCTTGGCCGGCCCTCTGGAGGCCAGGTATATCGCCCGCCTGGCCATTGAGGACATGAGGATCGGCATTGGTGAAGGAAGCATGCGGGATGCCGTCGCCCGGGCATTTTCTAAAAGCGGCGTTGATGCAGAGAAGGTGGAGCGGGCCTATAACCTCACCAACGATATGGGCTTGGTGGCAGTGAATGCCAGGCGCGGCACTCTGGCTGAGCTATCAGTCATGATCAATCACCCCATTAAGATGATGCTGGCACAGCTCGGTGAGAGCATTGCATCGGCCTTGGGTGAGATTGGCACTGCTGCTATCGAATGGAAGTATGATGGCGCTCGGGTGCAGATCCATAAAGATGGATACCATGTAGAAGTATTCTCCCGGCGCTTGGAGAATGTGACTGCCTCTCTGCCGGAGATAGTCTCGGCTGCAAGGCAGATAACTGCCAAGAGTGCCATACTGGATGGAGAAGCAGTGGCCATTGGCAAAGATGGCCGGCCTATGGCCTTCCAGGATATATTGAAACGGTTTCGCAGAAAATATAATGTCGAAAAGCTTGCTGCCCAGATTCCCTTGCGCCTTTTCCTCTTCGATTTGATCTATCTGGACGGCAAGAGCGTGACAGATCTGCCCCTTAGCGAAAGAAGAACACTGCTGGAGAAGATTGCCGGACAGAATCCCACCAGTTCTCTTCTACTGGCAGATCATGTCCTCTCCAGCAGTGTTGAAACTGCAGAGGAGATCTACCGCCAGGCTCTGGCTGCTGGCCATGAAGGTCTCATCTTAAAGAATCCTGCCTCCGTCTACGCTCCAGGAAAGAGGGGCAAGAACTGGCTGAAGATCAAGCCGGTTATGGAGACCTTGGACCTGGTGGTAATAGGCGCAAAATGGGGTGAAGGCCGCAGAGCGAGCCTGCTCGGCTCCTATCGGCTGGGATGCCAGGACACTGCCAGCGGCAATCTTTTGGATATGGGCTTTGTGGCTACCGGATTTTCGGATGAGTCTCTGGTGGAGCTAACTGAGATGTTCCGGGAGCTGATTATTCTGGAGAAGGGCATGGAGGTGGAGATCAAGCCGGCGGTGATCTTCGAGGTGGCTTACGAGGAAATACAGCATAGTCCCAACTACTCATCAGGGTACGCATTGCGTTTTCCCAGGATGGTTGCCGTAAGGTACGATAAATCTCTGGAAGAGGCAGACAGCCTGGAGCGCGTCGTCTCCCTTTACAGAGGACAGAGGGGCAGGAACAATTCCATTGAAAGGCAATAATAGAGGCTATAATAGATGATTACAAAGATGCTAAGCGAGTTAGCGGATGAAGAGCTGCAGGCCCTTCTCTCTCGAGATGTAGGCATCTCCGAGGTGCTTTCCGCAGTCAATGATATTGTTATGGAAGTGGGAAGCAAAGGAGATGAAGCTCTCTTCAAGTTCACGGAGACCTTTGAGGGTGCTCGTCTCGATGACCTGCGAGTAAGCGAAGACGAGATTGATGCAGCTTACGATCTGGTGGAGGATAGGCTCATAGAAGCGCTGTCTGATGCAGCAGAAAATATCTTCCAATTCCATAAGATGCAAAAGGAACGGCAGTTGTGGATGACCGAGATTGCACCCGGCGTGTCAGTGGGCCAGAAGGTAGTGCCTATCGACTCAGTGGGCGCTTATGTGCCAGGTGGAAGAGCCTCTTATCCGAGCTCAGCATTGATGAACATAATTCCCGCAAAAGTTGCCGGTGTCTCCAGGATAGTAGTATGCACTCCACCTAAAGCGGACGGATCCATTACTCCTCTGACTCTGGTGGCTGCCGACAAGGCCGGAGCAGATGAGATTTACAAGGTAGGCGGGGCTCAGGCCATCGCGGCAATGGGTCTAGGCACGGAGAGCATAGAGCGAGTGCAAAAGATCGTGGGGCCGGGCAATGTCTATGTTACTGCTGCCAAGATGCTATTGCGAGGCAGCGTAGAGATCGACTTTCCGGCAGGTCCGAGCGAAGTTCTTATCCTAGCCGATCGGACCGCGGATCCGGGTGTGATCGCCGCAGACATGATCGCCCAGGGAGAGCATGATCCGAGGTCCATCTCAGTGCTGGTGGCGTTGGACGACCTGCTGGCCAGCGCCGTGATCGAGGAGTTGAGCATTCAGGCAGCGGGAGCAGCGCGCAGCGAGATCGTGAAGCAGAGTCTTGATCACAGTGCAGTTCTCGTGGCCGATGACATGGACGAGGCGGTGGACTTTTGCAATGCCTTTGCGGCGGAACATTTGGAGATAATCACCCGTGACCCCATGGACGTCTTCAGGCACATTCGCAATGCGGGCAGCGTGTTCTTAGGCAAGTTCACGCCTGTTGCCGCAGGCGATTATGCCAGTGGCACCAATCATGTGCTTCCCACCTCGGGATATGCCAGAACCTTCTCGGGGCTGAATGTGGACCACTTCACCAAGAAGATCTCTGTGCAGATGATAACCGATGAGGGGCTGCTGGGCCTGGAGGATACTATTACCACTTTGGCCGAGGCTGAGGGCTTGAAGGCGCATGCCGAATCGGTGAGAAGAAGGCTGGAGCCGAAGGTGTGAGTAAAAGTCTCGCAAGCTTCGGGGGGAGAAGGTCTGATCTTCTCCTTTCGCCTAGAAATCCATGTTTTTAAACTCTTCAATCTCTTCTGGTGTCAAGAACTCAAACCATTCGACTGGTTTTACTTTTAGCACAGATCTTCCACATCTTTCGGCTTTCTCTGTCCGTATCCAGTGATCTCTTTCTAATCGCCGAACAGATCCGTATACTTTGCCGCTTGACCATCCCAGCTCTTTAGCCAATTCGTATATGCTGGAGCCTGGCTTTCTGTTAATCACTCTATAGAGCTCATAGTCGGTATCAAGCCCTTCTCGGACTCTGGCATCTCGCGCTGCCCGCATCCCGTCCTCCCCTGATATTCCTGGATTCATGCCCTGCATTCCTCTTTCATATGTTAGTATTAATGCATTAGTCATTTTCGCCAGTCCGCTGCACCGCGAGGCCGGAGCGCTCGCTGGGTTGGGGCCGATCAAGGTTGCAGCCCTTCGGTCAATCCTGGGCGCGGTCATTGAATCTGCTCACTACCGAACCATGCTTTTGCGGATTCCTGGGCAAGCCTCGCTAAGCAATAAACGTGCGAAAGTGCATATATAGTATCACGCAGAGACTCAGGCAAAATAATACACGACAAAAGGAGAATACACGTGGCAAGAAACAAAAGAATATTTATTAGTTTCGACTTTGATAATGACGAAGGTGCAAAGATCATGCTCGCCGGGCAAGCGAAGAAATCGGACAGCCCATTCGATTTTAAAGACGCGTCGGTGAAGGAACCTCTAACAGGCGACTGGAAGGAAAAGGTCAAGCGCAGAATGGACAATGTCGACGTAATAATTGTCCTTTGTGGAAAGCATACACATAAAGCAAGCGGTGTGGCTGCGGAACTTACGATTGCACAGGAGAAGAACAAGAAATATTTCCTATTAGCTGCTTATCCAGACAAGACTTGCACGAAGCCCACATCAGCGAAGTCATCAGACAAGGTCAACGAGTGGACGTGGTCTAACCTGAAGACGTTGATCGGCTGAGGGAGATGAAGAGCTATGAGAAAGGCGCTTGTTGTCGGAATTAACTACTATGAGCATGTTCCAGTACTATATGGATGCGTCAATGATGCAAACGCAATGAAGAGCGTCTTGGAGAGAAACAGTGATGGTACCGTAAACTTCGGCATTAAGCTCTTATCGGGCACCGGACCGACGAACCATGTCTTACGATCGATCCTAAGAGACCATATTAAGGATCTATTCGCAGACGATTCCGATATTGCACTTCTCTACTTTGCTGGACATGGATACATCGAGGAAACTGGAGGCTACCTTA
>JAQTYS010000151.1 GCA_028688175.1 Methanothrix sp.
CGCCCTTTTTCACTACAGGCTTGAACTCCCACTTCTTCTTATGATCAATACCGTCAACGAAAAGGCCACGGCTGATGAAATCTCCCGACATCTCTGCCAGCTTAGGCAGTGGCCTTTGGATACCGTCATAAATCTGAGTCAGAATGCCCGGACCCAGTTGTGCCACGAGGGGAGCTCCTGTTTCCTTAACGGGCTCACCGGGCCGCACGCCGCCCGTATCCTCGTATACCTGAATAATATGTTTATTGCCGGAAATGCCGATGACTTCGCTCATCAGGCCTTCCTCGCCGACCAGGACCAGGTCGTACATGGAAGCCTTCAGGCCCACAGCCTGAACTAGTGGTCCGGCGACTCGCTTTATTTTACCTACTTCCATAAATCAACACCTATTGCCCTTTTAATCTTCTCTCTCATCTCTGTGCTCTGCTCGGTTCCGATAGAAATTATGGTAGGCTTGATAGACTCGGAAAGCTGCTCTTGAAGCCTCTTGGGCAGCTTATTGTAATCCGATTGCTTCAAGACCAGAATTCCCACATTGGAATCAGCCATGACGGTGCCAATCTTTGAGACCAACTCATCTTCAGTGTTGGCCGCATAAGATTTCTTTATTCCTGCCAGATTGAACCCGAGGACGCTCTCGCTGCCTCCCACAAAAGCAATCTCCATTTTAGGCCACCACCACTTGCTCCTCAATGAGTTCAGCAGGAAGTCCGGCTTCTTTTCCTCTCACAATCTTCCTGATGTTGGAAACTTCAGTCTCTTTGCTTACCATATAGCCGAGCACCGGCAAGATAGATAATGGATGATAGTTTGAAAGAGCCCATGCATACCGGATGAGATACGCTTTAAGCCTGGCCTCGATCCTGCTGATAGCATCCAGATCTGCAGATGCGATATCCGAAATTGAGGACCAGAAGGGATATCCTTCAAGCCCACGCAGGAACTCGCCAAAAGGCTGACCGGCCATGCGACTCAGCTCTCCATGCAACTTGCCTCCGGGGATGAGGTTCTCTTGTATCACGGCTGCATCGACGCCTGCCTTGTTCATCCGGAAGAGGGTTATCAGATTTCTTATATCGACCTCTCTTCTAACGTACTTAAGCAGCAGGCCTCCGCCCACAGATAGAGTACCGCCCACGGCCCGCTCCATTCTGAAGTAATAGAGCTTGTCTAGAGCGTTCTCCAACGATGCCAAATTCTTGCCGTCGTATTGCGCCAGTGCGCTGGAATAATCGGTTCCATCAAAGGCCGATATGATGTCGGTTATGGAGTCCTTTTTAGCCAGCTCTTCAAGGTACTCTGCAGATAACTCACCGGCAGGCACGAGATGTTTTACGATCTCAGTGTCAGCGGCCCCGTAGAACTTGCCGCGCAGGATGGTCTTGATGTTCCATACATCCCAGCGTCGGAGATACTCCAGAATCAGGAATGATGGCTCATCTATTGAGACTTCTTCGAGATTCCTGAAGGTCTTTGCCAAATTGGCAAAGGTGGCGTGTTCAATGAGATCCACCCCAGAGTAGTCCTTGGATAGCGCGTCGATCTCATCCTTATATTGGGTCTCTTCCAGGTAACGAGCGATCTCAGACATCTCCATGTTCATCATCCTGGCATACATCTCTGCCGGGACGAGCTTGGTCTTCATCGCCCGGACTCTGCCCGTGATGTAAGCGTACTTCACCGGTGAACCGAACTTCGGCAAACGTAGTACAGGCATCGTCCTCACCCGAATAAGATCCTGGAAACCTCTTTCATGTGGTTATTAAAGACCTCACGCGCAAGAGTTTCGTAGGTTAAATCGTAACGTAGAGCTCCATCATTGCTCTCAACCACGGCGCCGCCTATGATGTCCAGATTCCCGCCATATTTAGAGGCGAGAGAGGAGATGAAGGCCTCATCTCTCTTGTTAGAGAAGACCTTCATTTCCTTGAGATTGTGGGGCTCGAGCAGCTTTTTGAGCATGGCTTCGTTATCCTTCTTGGAAAGATTCTGCATCTTCTCAAGCAGCTTCGTCCTTGCCTGCTCAAGGAGATCCTTGTGAACATTCAACTCCGCTCTCTTGACCTCGAGATTGGCGCTGGAGATCTCCCTGCGCTCGATAGCCTCAACCGTGTGTCCAACCTCCGTTTCCTTTCTGGACTTAATCTCGGCGGCACGTTCCCTAGCTTCGTTGAGTATCCTTGCAACCTCTTGGTCGGCTTCACTGGTTATCTGAGCGACCTTGTCCTTGCTGGTTGCCAGGACTGACTCAATCACTACATCTAGTGCCATTGCCTCTTACACTCCTTGTAATTGGCTAGCTTAGGGTGTCACGATGCCAGAGAAGGGTGTCCAGGCGAACATCAGAATCAGCGATACGGCGAGACCGAAGATGATCAGTGTCTCGGGCAAAAGCATAAGGAAAAGACCCTTGCCCAGAAATCCGGGCTCCTCTGCAACGACGCCAACCACAGCAGCGCCGATACCCTGTTCACCCATACCAGCACCAATGCCTGCTAATCCAGTAGCTAAGCCTGCGCCGACAGCCAACAATCCATACAACGTTCCTGCATCTGCTACAACTGCCATTTTCCTCAATCCTCCTTTATATGAATATTACAATTTGCAATCGATCTTTCAATTCGTTCTATCGAATTCATGCTTTCAAGAACCTCCGGACATGTCCGAAGGGACTATACTCCACTCCACCGCCATGATTGCTGTAGAACTTCGTGAACATCTCCACATAATGCAACCTGAGAGGATGCATGAAGGGAGAGAGAATTCCCAGCAGGAAGTTGATGAAGTGAACAGCCAATAATACCACAAGACCCGCAATGATCGCAGGTATCGTGAACTCAGCGCTATCAGTCGCTCCACCGCTCAGCATGGGCATGACTACATAGAAGGCCAACTGGTTGGCAGCGAATGCCAAGCCTACTGAAGCAAGGCCAATAGCTAATAACCTGAGATAGGATATCAGATTGCTCACGTAGAATGGCAAGTGAGCAAGACCCATAGGCCCTTCTGGTCCCATTACCAGCATCACCATAGCGACTAAAATTACGACAGCGCTTGCAATTACCAACATCATCTGGCCCATGACTAGCCCAAGTACAAGCAACCCAAAGAATACCTGGATGAGCATCACAGGAAGTTTCTCGAAATAGGCATGCTTCTTCTCGCCGTAAGCCAGCTCCGTCTTGATGCCCAAGATAGAACCGACGCTGCAATGAATAATGCCTATGATGACGCTAGTACCGATCAACAACAAAACAGCGTTACTTGCCAGCCGATCCAGCGGGAAAATATCAATTCCCGGCCAAAATCCGATCCTTCCCAGTGAGCCAAAAACACCTTCTCCGAAATAGAGACCGGCCGCTTTTACAGCCTCGAGCTCATGTTCAGGCAATTGTCCCATGACCTTGCCCCACAAACCGAGCGGGCCAAAGATCTCGCCGAAGAATATGCCGAATATGACGGCCCACACGCTGGAGATCTGAACGACGTTGATCAACTGCTGCCAGCCTGGAGTTTTGAACTTCTTCTTCAGAAGCACCATGGTCAGAAACGCCATGACGCCATAGCCGATATCACCCAGAATCATGCCGAACATGATTGGGAAGAATACGAATATCAGCAATGACGGATCGAACTCCTTATACTCGGGAATGGCAAACATTCTTGTTACTAGTTCGTAAGGCTTGACAAGGCTCGGATTATCCATCAGGGTTGGTATGTCTTCGCCCTTCTCTGCAAGTTCGTCTGCCTCATTATCTGCAATCAACGAAACATCAAGCTTGCCGCCAGCTGCGCTCTCCAGCTCGCTCTTGAGCCTGCCGAACTGATCCGCCGGAACATACCCATCGATGACGAAGGCGTTGGCCGTCTCAGCAAACCTGAGAGGTGCCTCTGTCTTACGGGTCTGCATGGACAGATACTCGTCCGTTGCCAGCATAAGATCTTCATACTGCTTTTTCATGTCGGCAAGCTTCTTTTGGAGTGGCACTTTCTCGCCTTCCAAAGACTTGATGCTGCCTTCAAGAGTAGCAATCGCCGAGTCAACATTGCCTTCCAGCCTGGGTACGGATACCTCGGAAAAACCATGCTCTGAAAGGGCTGAAGATACTTCACCGGCCTTATCTACAGGCACAAATACCGCTACAAAAGTTGCATTCTTGGCGCTTCCGGAATATATCTCATTTACCGGAGAAACCTTCGCTACATCGGCATCAACTGGTGTTGCTGCTGTGCCGACAAAGGTCGCCAGAGAATCATAGCCATAGTAAGATTCTAAAGGCAGCGGCAAAACAGCCAACGGAGTCAGAACTCTGATCTGATCCTGTTTGGACTTAACTTCTGCGTCGATGGCAACGATGCGCTCGTATGTGGCAGTAACATCTGCACCGACGTTATTGAGAAGATTATCCATCTCCGATAGAACCTGGCTCTCAGGATATGCCTTATCAGGAAACTTCTTATTTAGCTCAAGGTACCTGGTGACAGATCTGAGCTTAATGAGATCCTCGGAGTATTCTTTGGCTTTGCCGATGGGCTTGCCCATCTCGAACTGAGGTTGGCTGCCATTATAGTTAACAATATGAAGCAAGCACAACTCATGCAGCTTTTCTACGACTGGAGATATTACGTTCTTTGACCCGGCGACGACTACACGACTCATCTTTACGGGCCTAAGCATGCAACAACCCCATGAACTCCTTTATCAGATATTCAACTGCTTTGTCCAGCTTTGCGCCGGCGTTGCCGCTCATTGAGTTTACACTCTTCTCACCGCTGCTAACGATCGACGCCTTCTTGGCTTTAACATCGCTATCAGCTTTCGCAACGCTCTTGTTATAGTAGTCCTGTGCATCAGTCTCGGCGGATTTGACCAGGTTTGCAGCTTCAGTAGTGGCAGCGGCTATCTTTTTTTCCTTCTCATCCAAGGCCCGCTGGACTGCTACCTTGGCTTCAGCCTCTGCCGATTTAATTTTCGATAAGATATCGTCTCTAGCCATCTGATCCCTCTACTTCTTCCCTCACTACACCTCTTCCATTTTCAAACAGCGCTACATCACTTTTGGCTCGTGATAAACGTTCTGATCCATCCTCATCTACCAATATAAACTCTTCGGTTTTGATTTGAGGAAAGGGCTAAGTATGAGCTTTCTTCTTATGATCCCCAAAATTTCAAGGCTGTTTCCAGCTCTTTGTGGTCTTTTGCGTATTCTTTTAGGGGAATTTGCATTCTCCAGGCATCCGCCGCCTGCACCATAGCTCTTGCCCCAGCCGTGGTTCCGTCAGGATGGCCGTGCACCCCTCCGCCTGCTTGGATGATGCAATCAATGCCGTAGCCGTCCAAATTTCCATAAACTTTGGCAGGATAGACCCCACCCGAGGCCACCGGGAAGACTCTCTTGTAGCCATGCCAATCATCTCGCAGAGCATCACGGGAGAGGTCGTTCTCCAGAGTTTCGCGCGCCATCTTGCCCATGTAGCTTCCCGTATGCAGATTAGTGCCTCCCATCATGCGCACCAGCTTGGAGATGACCAGCATGGCAATGCCATGCCCTTTGTCTCTGGTAAAGGCTCCATGCATGGTTCGGTGCACGTGCACCGGCACCTTGATATGCCGTGATAGATCCTCCAGCGCGGAAAAGCCGGCAGTCAGGACATCAATCATGACCATGTTGGCGCCGTGATCGATAGCCAGCTCAGCCCGCTCCAGGATCTTGTCGGCCCCGGCAGTGACGTTCACCGCATAGAAAGCCTTCTTGCCCGTTTCTGTCTCCACCTTGTCAAGAGCTGCCATAACCGCCTCTAGCCTTGGGATGAGAGGGCAGAAGCTCTGATCGGTCAGGGTCTCGTCGTCTTTGACAAGGTCCAGCCCGCCGCGAACGGCTGCAGCCGCCACCGCTGCAGTGCCTGCCGGATCCAGACCTACCTTGGGCTTGACAATGGTGCCGATCAATGGACGGTCATAGACGCCCAGGATCTTGCGCGCGTCTTCTATCCCAAACCGAGGACCCTTGTGCGCTAAGAGAATACTCTCCGGAAAGATTACATCCTGCAGGCGAACCTTCTTCAAGTCACCCAGACCGAAGAGGTTTCCCGCCACCACAGAAAGGTACTGGGGGATGTTTCCCGGCTCAAATAGCTCCTCAGGAAATCCTATCTCAACGCTATTTCCCTCCGCCAGGATCACCCTCGCCGCGAGGGGGTTATCCTGACCGCGCACCGCTGTCCAGGTACCGGTGGACTGCTCGGCGGCGATTGCCTCCGCCGCTTTCTGAATAGGAAGATCGGTTTCCACTAAATATTTTGCCACAAGTTCCATAATAATACTCCTGATGTATGATCTAAGCCAAATAGACTCTCACGCCATCAGGACAATTCGATCTCAAAATGACATCGAGTCTTCATTGGCCAATTCCGGGCATAGATGAGTCTCCGGCTGATATAAGGACTTCTGCCGGGTAGATTTTAGACTGTGCAGTCACAAAACCATCATGATCTGATTGAAACACAATTTTTTCGGTTCGGGGCCAACATCTTTATTATCGAAGAAAACCCGACAGACTGCCAAAAATATCAGGAG
>JAQTYS010000152.1 GCA_028688175.1 Methanothrix sp.
ACGTAGTTGGCGATGAGAAAGAGCGGGAACATGAGAATACAGATCACGACTATCTGCCAGATTTCCATAAAAATAGTCTGTTGCTGGAATATAAAAGGAGCACCTTTTGCTCAACCAATAGTATCGTATCTAATCAGTGGCATTTTCTTTGAGGCTTCACATTAATATCCACATTATATTGAGCGAGTACTTGATGATACCTATTCGTCCTCATTGTTGGAACAATGATGCTTCTTCAGGAACCACCAGAGAGCCAGCAAGCCAATCACGAATAGCTTTATTTTTATAATCTTCTTTATAAGTTTGAACATAGTCTATTTCACCATAGCTATATATGTCTCAAAACTATAAAAATGTGACCTTTGGCGTTTGAGCGAGAGCACCTCATGGCTTGCTCAATTCACCGGCTAAACTGCCATTAATTTTAACAAGTGACTATTCCCAGTCTTGTGGCTGAGACTTGTGGGTAAATCTTCTGGCTCGCAGCCTATTGGTCTGGCTCTGCAGCGCGCCATCCCTCATGCGGCGGCGACTGACTCAAAAATCAAGCATCTCGATGGCAGCCAAGAAGTTTTCATATGAGTTAATTGTTGCTGGTGATGCTAATTTTGGACCCCAAAACTATTTCTTATTGAAGTGATTCTTATTCCATGAACAGAGGGATTATTCACGGCAAGAAGGGACGAATCAGTAAGGTTAGATCCTGTAATATATGAGGCGTGGTTAGGAGAAAACCCTAAAGTAATCGAAGGCGGCCCGCTTGAGCTTACGCCGTGTCCATACTGTAACGATGAGGACGCAGCAAACTTGGACGCCCATAGAGTGTCCTCAGAAATTCTACCGGGGCATTATGCGAATAAGCTTCATATTTCAGGCTATTATGTTGAATATGAAGGGTTCAAGATTTACGTAAAACCAGATGGCTTTGACTACTTGCTAATGGCTCACCAGTCACATAGTGGACCATTTAGAGCAGAAGACGGAAGAAAACTCGACGATCATCCGCATTTCCATGAGCTCGACTTTTTCCATAGAATAAACGGTGCTCCAGGAACAAGACGACCTGTGCCACCAAGCCTCCGAGCGGGCATGAACTGCGCAGAGCTTTTAGAAGCCTTTTTAGACCACTACTATTTTAGCGATGGAAGAGAGAATGCTATTGAGATGCCATCAAGAAAGGCCGTGCAAAAAGGATTAGAGGAGTTTTATGAATAAAGATCAAGAAGCTCTTTTCGCGAAGATTAGAGAGGCTATTTGCAGCAGCATAGAATGCTCCTCGGTCCGAAAAAATGCCATAAAGGTAACTACTCCTTATCTTGATTGGATGGGAGCACCGGTTTCCCTGTACATCACTGAGGAGGGGCGCATAACCGACGGAGGGCAAACGCTCAATCAGATCAGCTCGTTAAGGGCGATCGAGGACCTTGAATATTGGCCATATAAATTGGATTATTATGAACGCTATAATATCCAGCAGATCCGGGGAAGTCTTGATCTGTGTTATCTAGATTCGCCTGATGGTCTTCTCAGGTATATTCAAGGCATTTCCAGGTTACCTACGTTTTTTGAGGCAAAGCCCATATCTGCGGTCGAAGATAAATTTCCTCAGACAGTACGAAGGGCGATCTTGGACACTCTCATCAATGACTATCCAGAGCGCTCGCGGGATGATCCTATGGGATGGGCGCTGAAATTAACCAAGCCTCGATCGATTAAGCTGGATGGAATCACAATTCATAGCGATATGTCTCCCATTAATAATAACAGACTGATACAGATTATCAGCCATGCCAACTCCAGCACCTCAGACAAAAGGCAGCATGTCGCTTCAAAGCTACTGGACCCCCTGCTTTGGCGACGTGTGAACAAGCAGGTGGAAATGATTGCTGTAGTTTATGATATTACTAAATATCCCAATGAATCTCAGAATCTATTGGAGCAGGAAGCAGACAGAGTCATTGAGATGAAGGATGAAACGTCACGGTTAAGGGTCGCCGAAGCGGTTGCACAAACGTGAGGGGCCATCCTAGGTGACTTGCTCCCTTTTCCATCTTGATTCAAGTCAATGATCCCATTCGTGTTATCCAGTCATCTCGCAAACATTTGTAAATTCATTTGGTTATCGAGACATTGTATATCATTCCAAGCACCTGGTTCTTTCGTCTTTCCAGATAATTTAAGCAACGTACTCATAGAATAATAATACATTTTTTGAACAGAATCTTTGATAATTTCTTCCTCCTCCGCCTCACACCCCTGATGAACAATTGTACTTCTGATATCGTATAACAGCTTTAATTCGGATATTATTTCTAAACATTCACTTTCTGTTTTACCGAGAAGAAATGATGCTCTTTTTGATATGGGATCGGCCTTATCGCCTTTTTCTCCACGAGGTGTCAGCAAGCACTCTAGAGCAATAGAATATTTCAGAAACTTGTCGCTCACAACTTCATCGTCTATACCTAATCCAATCCATCTGATCGCAATAATTATAGAATTTTCTAAATCCGATCTCGACGATGGAGATTTAGAGAGCAGTTCGCTAATTTCATTCAGACAATAACTAGCCGTTAAATCTTCGTACCGATTTTTGCTCAATTTATATTTTCCAAAAGGCCCTAAATAGATTTTCCCACCAGTGAGGCCAGAGTCACCGATCGTTAGATACTCGTGATATTTATTGGGATCGTATTTTATTAAACCAACCTTTATATTATGTTCTTTATGAAATAATATGGGGACATATGCCCTTAATAGATTAATCACTTGCTCGATCTCATATTGTCCTTTCGATATCGCCTCCGTCGATTCGGCTCTAATAAAGACCTCCCCCCAGATCCTGTTTTCGTCGTCGCCCTTAATAACGGAACGCGATAGATCTTCGTTTTCCGCTTTTAAAGAACAAAATGGGACAAGTCGCACCGTTCCTATTTTGACTTCTTCCAAATCGGATAATTCCAATTGCTCAATTGGCATCAGGATACGATATTCTTTTACAGAGGTCCTAAGTTCTGCTAGAAATGAATTGAGTCTGACTTTGAGTTCTTGGTCTGAATTCACATTTGCTAAGAATAATGAGATTATCAAGTCCTTATATTTTTCACGAATAATTTCTTCTGAGAGACACGCAATATATACTGGATCGTATTTAACTAAATTGATCGCTTTTTCTAGATTGACACATGCATTGTGATCAAATTGGATTATCCCATCAGATCTTTCTATAATCATAATATTTCTGTTAGCCTTAGTGCTTAAGAAGGACCGAGCGATTCCAGGGGATATTTTGCTCACTCCTAAACATATTTCTTTCGTTAATTTAAGAAATATATTTTTATCAATAGTCTTCGGGTTCTTTCCCAACTTTTTTTGGATAGACATGCATATTACCAAATTGACTTTGAAATGATTTTAGCTTTCTAGTCTACACCAGCAAATACACGACCGGTATCCGGATACTAACCAAATAGATAATATTCATAGAAATATCTTTCCAAATTACAGAGATAAATGACTCTGAGGCTACTTATAGAATCATTTCCCCTAACTGATTACCCACCTAGCGCGATCCGAAATTAGGCAAAATATGGAGAGGAGCAATCCCGCAGCATTCATATGCTCTTCGCGAACCTCAGGCTCATCTGTATCTGCCGGTTTACATCGCGACTGGTGATCTCCATGTGTCCGGGATACATGGTTTGCACATCTAATTTGGTCAGCCGCTCAATGGACTTGACAAGCTCCGGTGTATCGCCTCCGTACATATCCGTCCGGCCGATGTTCCCGTCCGGAAATACGGTGTCTCCGGAGAAGAGCACCTTTTCCTTCTCCTCGTAGAGGCAGAGGCTTCCCTGGGAGTGGCCGGGCGTCTCCATTACTCGCAGCTTCCATTCGCCGATATCCAGGACCATGCCCTCCTTTAGCGTCTCATCCACCTTATAATTCGGGGCCTGCTGGCCGAAGAGATAAGCCACGGATGCCAGGTCATCTCCCACCGCGCCCTCCTCTTTCTCGCTCAGAAGGAGCCGCGCACCAGTCGCCTCCAGAAGCTCTGGAGCTGCGCCGGAGTGGTCGTGGTGGCAGTGAGTGAGAACGATCATCTCGATCTTACTGGGTTCAATAAATTTCTTGATATTTTTGAGGGTCGGGCCGGCCATCATGCCTGCATCCACCAAAATGGGCTTTTTATCCAAGATCAGGTAGACATTGCCATCAAAGGCCGCACCGCTAACCTTATGCACTTCAACCATGAGATAAACACTTTAGCTCTTACAATATATTAGTTGGTATCGATGACGTTGATGCAAGAGGCGAAGAGAGGCCGCGTGCCCCCTGAGATAGAGGCCGTGGCCAAGCGCGAGGAAATAGAACCGGCGAAGTTGGCCCGTCTGGTGGCCTTGGGCCGGGTGGTCATACCCAGAAACATCCGTCGGCTGGGGTTGCAGCCCATCGGTGTAGGCGAGCAGCTCACCACCAAGGTGAATGTGAATGTGGGCACATCGCAAAACCTGGACAGCCCCAAAAGCGAGGTGGAAAAAGCGCTGGCAGCTGTTGCCGCGGGCGCAGATGCGGTGATGGACCTGTCCACGGGCGGAGACTTGGACGCAGTGCGACGCATGATCCTGGACGCGGTCAGCGTTCCCGTGGGCAGCGTTCCCCTCTACAATGCCGCCGTTAAAAAGGAGCTGACGGCGCAGGGCATGTTCAATTCCCTGGAGAAACATGCCAAAGACGGCGTGGACTTCGTCACCGTCCATGTGGGCGTCAACAAGAATTCTCTGGAGAGACTTCGCCTCGATCCGCGCGTCATGGGCGTGGTCAGCCGGGGTGGCTCTCTTACTATGAAGTACATCAGTGAGACGGGCGAAGACAATCCCTACTATTCCGAGTACGATTATCTCCTGGAGATCGCCAAAGAGTATGATCTGACGCTCTCTTTGGGTGATGGTCTTCGGCCCGGCTGCATTGAGGATGCATCCGATCGGGCCAAGTACATGGAATTCATCATGCTGGGCGAGCTGGTAAAGAGAGCGCGGGCCGCAGGCGTGCAGGCCATGGTGGAGGGGCCGGGGCATGTGCCAGCCGATGAAATCGAGACCAGCGTTAAGGCCATGAAACATTTGACGGACGGCGCGCCCCTCTATCTCCTAGGTCCGCTGGTCACGGACATTGCGCCCGGCTACGACCACATCACCGCCGCCGTTGGAGGAGTAATTGCCGGCATGGCGGGAGCTGACTTCCTCTGTGCCACCACTCCCTCCGAACACCTAGACCTGCCCACCATTGAGGATGTGATCGAGGGCACCTACGTCACCCGGGTAGCTGCGCATGCATCGGACCTCACCCGTCCAGGCGTGCGCGCGAGAGCCCGCAGCTGGGATTTGCAGATGGCCCGCGCCCGCGCCGATCTGGATTGGAATGGACAATTTAATTCTGCAATAAATCCGGCTAGAGCGAAGCAGATCCGGCACAGACGAGGCGTGGAGACGGACACCTGCACCATGTGCTCGGAACTGTGCGCCATCCGGCTTTCCAAAGAGGCCATGGAGAAGGGAATAGGACGCAAGTAAGCATCCATCAAGAAACTTTTTTTAGTAGAGAAAATAATTAAATAGTTAGCGGAGAATAGCTTGGGCCATGAGCGCCGTCTTGCGGCGCGCATCCTCGAGGTTGATCAGTCATGAGTTCGATATTTGGAGAGTTTCTGACCTTCCCTCAAGAGAAGGGTCCAGAGGTGCAACTCAGAGTTTATGGTGATGAGTTCTATTCCCGATATGAGAATATGGACGGCTATTCCGTGGTCTACGACCAAGACCATGGACTATACTGCTATGCCTTCCTGATTGCGGGTGAGTTCGTCTCCAGCGGTGTGGATTCTTCCCTTAGCCCGCCTGATCAGGTTCGACGCCACTTCAAGGAATCGGAAGAGGTCCGAAACCGCAAGTTTGAAGCAAGATATGCCAAGATGGATCCCCCTGTATCCGCCTTCAAGCCCAGCCTTAATCTGCGTACCTTCGGGGCGGAAAAAGGACTGTTAGAAGGAAGGCGAGTGAGCGAGGGCAAGATCAAGGGCCTGACGGTGCTGGTCCAGTTTACGGATGTAAAGAGCACCGTCACAAGGGAAGATGTGGACGCCCTGCTCAATGGCCAGGACTACCATGAGAACGGCAACTTCTGCTCGGTGCGAGAGTATTACCGTCTCATGTCCAGCGGCAAGCTGGACTACACTAACGAGGTGGTAGGGCCCATAACCTTGAGCCGCAATCGTCAATATTATTCGGAAAACCTGCTCGTCAAGGAGGCACTCGACCTGGCAGTTAAGGGCGGCCTGGAGTTAGAGAAGTTCGACTCGCGAGGAGTGGGAACAGTAGATGCCATGAGTTTTCTTTATGCCGGCCAGACGCAATACCTGGGCGAGCTGTGGCCGCATAACCACATCATAGATCTCAAGTACAAAAATATGAAGACCTACTTTTATATGCTCTCCAGCATGGGCCGAAGCAAGGAAGACCTCTCTATCGGAACCTTCTGCCATGAGAGCGGCCATATGCTCTG
>JAQTYS010000153.1 GCA_028688175.1 Methanothrix sp.
CAATAATGCTGTGGCCAGGGTGAGAGCGATTGCGGTCTGCATAAGACGCAGGGCGCGTGGCACATCCGAGGTATCCGGCTCATTGCATTCTTCCTCCAGCACATAGTAGCCGGGCTTCTCCAGACGGATATGCAGAGCGCCGGCCAGGGCTGCCATAGGCCAGCCTGAGTTGGGGCTGGGCGTCCTGCTGTGGTCGCGAAAAGCAGCCCGAAGAGCCGAGCCTGCTCGAGCCGGCTCTCCCAGGGCGATGAGAACAATGGATAGGCGGGCAGGAATGTAGTTGGCCAGGTCATCGAGCCTGGCTCCGGCAAAGCCAATCTCCTTGAGACCTTTGGTTTTGTAGCCTATCATGGAGTCCATGGTGCTGATGGCCTTGAAGGCTAAAGCGGCCTCAAGGCCATAGCCCAGGGGCGCAAAAACCAGATAGTAAAATATGGGCGAGAGGATAGAATCAACATAGTTCTCAGAGAGCGACTCTATCACTGCCGAGCTGGCCTGGCTTTTGCTAAGCTGGGCGGTATCGCGGCCCACCAGTGCGGGAAGCATCGACTTGGCCTCATTCATATCCCTTTCAATCATCAGCCCGATATCTCGGGAGACCTGCAGCAAACATTTGATCGCGAAGGTGGACTTGAGCAGGTAGGCGGAGACCAGCAGCGGCAATAGGGGAACATATCCTGCCGCTCTAACCATCAGGTGGCCGGATAGAACGGTTGTTGCTATTACTATTATAGCCAGAGCAATTCCGCCTGCCTTGCTAGGCGGAGCCCTGGTGCGCAGGAAGGCTATGAGCTTTCCAATCCAGACTACAGGATGAACCTTTGCCGGCATCTCGCCTAAGAGGATGTCGTAGGCTATAGCCAGGAGAAATACAGCCAGGCTTTCAGGTATCATATCCCTTTCCTCTCCATCACAAATGTGCCTCCAGCGTCATCCAGACGGCACCTATGGGCTCTCCCCTCATTAGGGCATCGAGGACCATCTCTGCCACACTGGACAGGTGAATTATGCGGCAGGACTGGCAGGACCAGGCGCCGTCTATCTCTCGCCCGCCAGTTCTGCTGTCTTTGCAGGGATAAAATGGGCAAAAGCAAAGCGAGCAGTCCTGGTCTGGGAAGTGGCAGGGATAGCTCTCGCAATTCAGCCTCTGCATCTGCAGGCCTTCTCCAATGCATCAATCAGCCGTTCATTCTCGCTTCTGTTTCGCACAGCTACCCGGATGTAGCTCTTGCCCAGGCCAAATGATTGACAGTCTCTCACCAGCACGCCCTCTCTCATGGTCCTCTCCGCCAGGACATCGGACGCCAGGCCGCAGGGCCTGATGTCCACCAGTATGAAGTTGACCCTGCTTGGGAGGGGCTGCAGTCCCAATCCTCGCAGGGAGTCCGCCAGCCAGAGAATCTCGGTCTTAATAATCTGCCGCGAACGCATAAGATGTTCATCACATCCAAGCAGATATTCTGCAGCCGCTGCTGCGAGCGAGCCTATGGACCAGGGAATTCTGGCCAGATTCAAGATTCCGGCCAGCCGGGAATTTGTCACACCAAACCCCAAGCGCAGGCCGGGCACGCCAAATGACTTGGTTAGCGATCTCATGACGAAGAGCGATTCTCTATTCGGCGCGAGGGTTGCCACGCTCTCACCAGGCTCGGACAGCTCAATGAATGCCTCGTCTACCAACAGAAATGTCTCTGATGCCTCACATCGATCGGCCAGATCAGTCACCTGGTTTGCAGAAAGAAGCTTACCTGTGGGATTGTTGGGATTGCAAAGGAAGAGCAGCTTCGCTGCCGCCAGCAGGCTGTCGCTTAAGATGGGCAGGCCGTCCTGGCCGATGTCCACTTTAATTACATCTCCTCCGGCAAGCATCGACTGATTGGTATACTCGCCAAAGGAGGGCGTGGGCACCAGGGCGCTGTCCCCTTCCTCCAGGCAGCATTCGGCAAAGAGCCGGATCAGCTCTGAGGAGCCATTGCCGGGCACGATGCATTCCACATCAACATCTACAAATTTTGCAGCGGCGCGACGAAAGTTGCGGTAGCTGCTGTCCGGGTAATGGCCTAAATGTTTAAGCTCTTCTAAAAACAATTCCTTGAGAGGCGGCGAGCCCAGAGGATTGATATTGGCTGAGAAGTCCAAAGGCTCCGCTCCCAAAAGAGATGCCGCTTCCTGCACTTTGCCGCCATGCTGGCATGTTGTCACTCCGGCAAAGCTCCTCCGTATCCGGTTTATCATGGATTTCCTTGCCTTCATTTGTGATGGCATTTCAATCTTGTGGAAGGAAAATCTTCCATTAACGATCGTGATTGGAAGGCATCGCTATGCTATGTTGATAAATACATAAAAACATTGCTATGAAATTTTTCAGGATTTTGATAATTTTATATTAATTAGTATCCGAAAGTGTTTTATCTACTCTATGCGAACCCAAACGCCGTATATCAAAGGAAGAGGAGGCTAAGATTCCGATGGCAACAAAAGAGGGCAGCTTTTCGGTTGAGGACATGAAGAACGTCCAGATCAACATCGGAGCTGTCGTTAAGGAGGCCGAGGAGTGGGACCAGGAGATGGGTCCACATCCCAAGCCAGGCGTAGCAACGCTCAGATCCTGGGATCACATAATCGCCAATAGATACAAGATCATGTATGCACCTGCAGATGATACTTGCACTCTTTGTACCTATGGTCCCTGTGACCTTACCGGAAACAAGAAAGGCGCATGCGGCATTGATCAGGCCGGTGCCTGCGGCAAAATCGTTCTTATTGCCTGCCTGATGGGTTGCTGTGCACATGCGGCTCATGGCAGACATCTGTACCACTGGTGCGTAGACAAGTTCGGAGACATGAAGTTCGACATGGGCGATGAGATTCTGGTTGATTCTCCAATATACCAGACTATCATGGGGACCAAGCCCAAGACCTTCAAGGATTTCAACGATGGACTCTACTACCTTGAGGAAGAGGTCGTACAGCTTCTGGCTGCCACCCATACCGGACAAGAGGGCGCTTACATAGACTTCGAGTCCAAAGCTCTGCATGCCGGCATGTTGGATTTGCTGGGCATGGAAATCTGCGACATGCTGCAGATCGTGGCCTACGACATGCCCCGCGGCGCAGCTGATGCCCCGCTCATTGAGATAGGCATGGGCACCATGGATCAGAACAAAGGTGTTCTCATTGCCTACGGCCACAACCTGGCTGCCGGCTCTGAGGCCATGTTCTATGCCGAGAAAAACAATCTCTGGGACAAGGTGGACATCGGCGGCGTTTGCTGCACAGCTCACGACCTGAACCGGATAGGGACGGGAACAGGCGAGTTGAAGGTGCCCAAGAACATAGGAACCAAGCCCAAAGTCGCAGGCGCCATGGGCTGGTGGAGAAAGATGATTCGATCCGGAGTCATGGATTGCGTCATGGTGGACGAACAGTGCGTCTTCTGCGACGTTCTTGGAGATGCCGAGAAGCGCAAGATACCCGTCATTGCCACCACCGATAAGATCATGCTGGGACTGCCGGATAGAACCAATGACCCGATCGATGCCATAGTCGACGACTTGGTCAACTTCAAGATGCCGGGCGTTGCCGTATTGGATCCAACTAAAGCAGGCGAAATAGGCATACGGGTTGCCATAGCCGTGAAGCCAAAGCGTGCCGAGGCCAAGATCCAGAACCTGATCACAGAAGAGCAGTTCAAGGAGGGCATAGCGAAGTGTACTCAGTGTAACGAGTGCGCCTTCGTCTGTCCGCCTCACATCAGGATCAGCAAGCTGATTGCCGAAGCGGTTAAGGGCAACAATCTGGAATTCTCTAACTTCTATGAGATCTGCGTTGGATGCGGAAGATGCGAACAGGTCTGCCCGCAGGGCATAAACATATTGGACCTCTTCGAGTATGCCAACCGCCAGTATGTCAAGGATCAGAAGTTCAAGATGAGATCCGGACGCGGTCCCGCTCGCGACACTGAGATCAGAGCTGTAGGCATGCCCATTGTCATGGGAACCATTCCCGGAATCATAGCTCTCGTCGGATGCAGCAACTACCCCAACGGCACCAAGGAGTGCTACGACATTGCCAAGGAGTTCGTGGACAGGGGCTACATTGTTATCACCTCGGGGTGTATGGCCATGGATATGTCTCTCTACACTGATTCTGACGGCAAGACCATTTGGGAGCAATACGGCGGCGGCCTCGATGGAAGGAACATCTGCAACACCGGCTCCTGCGTCTCCAACGCTAACATCGGCGATGCTGCCATCAAGATCGCCACCATATTCGCCCACAGGAACCACAGGGGCAACTTCGATGATATCGCAGACTACATCCTGAACAAAGTAGGCGCATGTGGTGTGGCCTGGGGAGCATACTCCCAGAAGGCAGCGTCCATCGCAACGGGCTGCAACCGGCTGGGCATTCCAGTGGTCGTTCAGCCTCACTCCGTCATGTACCGCCGCACATTCATAGGCAGGACTGACAAGCCTGAGGACTGGATGGTCATCGATGCTCGCGACGGCAAGATGCAGCAGATCGAGCCTGCACCTGAGGCGATGCTCTACATTGCCGAAACGAAGGAAGAGGCAATGGTGGAAATGGCCAAGCTCTGCTTCAGACCATCTGATAACAGCATCGGCAGAGGTATCAAGCTGACTCACTACTGCGATATCTCCATGAAGTACTGCGGCAAATTGCCCGACGACTGGCATGTATTCGTTCGAGATGTCAAGGATCTGCCCTTGGTCTACAAGGAAGAAATGTTGAAGACTCTCGAGTCAAAGTACGGCTGGAAGATTGATTGGAAGGCCAAGAAGATCTTGACCGGACCACTCAGACCTGCTGATGTAAGCTTCGATCCGACCAACCTGGCCAGGAAGATCAGGACCAAGAAGTGAGGGCAAAGGAGGAGATAAAAATGGCAGCAGATGTTAAGAAGGGCATTGACACTACTAAGAACCCCATTCCTTTTGAGATGGCCCAGGTCCCCGGACCGGAGCAGGCCAAGTGCTTCATGCCAAAGGTTATGGGCGCAATCATCAAGAAGGCCAAGAGGCCTCTGCTCGTGGTTGGAGCAGAGCTCTTTGACGACCCCATCATGTTCGATAAGATGATCGAGATGGGCAAGATGGGAATTCCCATCGCCGCCACGGCGCATTCCGTAAAGGGCTTTGTGGACAGAGGCTACCTGGAGAACGTCTATCAGATCGGCCTGCATCCCTTGACCAATTTCCTGCGCTTTCCGGACTGGAAGGGCTTGGATGGACAGGGCCAGTACGATGCCGTTATCTTTATGGGCATCTTCTACAAATTCGCCAACGCCATGTTCGCAACACTTAAAAACTTCAACAGGGATATCAAGCGCATATCCATTGACCGCTACTATCACATCAATGCGAATATGACCTTTGGCAACATGGCCTTCAACCCGGACGACTATCACGCCGCCGTGGATGAAGTAATCGCAGCAATGAAGAAATAAAGTTCATCTCATAATCAGAAGAGGTGTATTAATGGCAGATATAAAGTTGGATATATCCCCTATGTTTGAGGGCGAGAGGATTAGAAAAGACGATCTATGGGTAGAGCTGGGCGGCCCCAAGGCAGATGGATTCGAGCTGTCCCTGGCCACACCTATGGACCAGATCACCGATGGAAAGGTAACCGTTATCGGTCCCGATCTTGGAGAGATGAAAGAGGGCACCACCATGCCCTTCGGCATGATCTTCAAGGTTGGCGGCGAGAAGATTGAGAAGGACCTGGAGTCCATCATCGAGAGGCGCAACCATGCCCTGCTGTCCTACATCAGCGGCCTCATGCACCTCAACCAGAGATATGATATCTGGATGAGAATCGGCAAGAGCCTCAAGAAGAAGGGTGTCACATCCTGGAAGGAGATCTTTACCCCCGTCATCGATCTGTACAAGGCCGAGATGCCCTTCATCGAGAAGATGGAGATCACCATCGTCACCGATCCAGCCAAGGTAAAGGCCGAGCTGGCCAATGCCATGGCAGTCTACAAGACACGTGATGAGCGCGCCAAGGGACTGCACGATGAGGACGTCGATGTCTTCTACGGCTGCACACTGTGCCAGGCATTCGCACCCACCAGCGCCTGTGTGGTTACCCCGGACAGGCCATCCCTGTGCGGAGCTATCACCTGGTTCGATGGACGCGCAGCTGCTAAGGTGGACCCAGAGGGCCCCCAGTTCCCCATAGCCAAGGGAACCGCAGTTGACGCCGTTGCCGGCGAGTACGCGGCTATCAATGAGATGGCTGAGAAGAGGTCCGGCGGCGAGTACAGCAGGATGCTTCTGTACACGTTCTTCGATGCACCCCACACCTCCTGTGGCTGCTTCGAGACCATCGGCTTCTACATGCCCGAGGTTGACGGCATTGGTCTAGCCGACCGTGATTTCAGGGGCGCAACCCCCAATGGTCTTCCATTCTCCACCATGGCTGGCCAGACCGGCGGCGGCAAGCAGGTAGTAGGATTCCTGGGAATGGGCATTCTCTACTACTTCTCACCCA
>JAQTYS010000154.1 GCA_028688175.1 Methanothrix sp.
TCTTTCGCATAGCCAGAGTTTCGTTATAGACCCATCTGCAAAGCTCTAGCTGCTCATTCAGCTTGGTTACTTGAGCCTTGGTTGGCTTGAGTCTATACCGAAACACTTTCATGGTTTACTTGACCTTCTGCATTGCCACATATCGTTCTATTGCATCTTTGGTAGCATCACCGCATGTTCCTACATAGTATGAAGGATTCCACAGATGACCATTCCAGAGCTGATTCCTTAGTTCAGGATGCTTCTCAAAGAGTTTCTTTGCCGTGATACCTTTGAATATTTTGACTATGTTTGCTGGTGCGAATATTGGATGAGCATTGACGAAGAGATGGACATGATTTCTTGGTCTACCAATGAAATGCCCTTCTGCTCTGCGATTAATGGTAATACATGTTATAGACACAACCTCTCGCACTCACCCAATGCTCTTGTTTAAAAATCTTTTTTTGATCATAAAGTGCGCAGCAAGTTTATGGGGATGCGTGGCAGCAGCCAGCGCATGAAATCCTTGTAGGATATCTTGGCCGCAGCAATCTCGATATACATGTCTAAAACCTCTTCCTGGCAGGCCAGAATGCGCAGGAATATTTCCGGATAGCGATGCATCATTTTACAGAAGAATAAAGCATACCTCAGCTCTTCGCCGAAATCCTTCTTGCACCTTTCCTGGTAGGCCAGTGCCACCTCGTTGGCTGGCACTTCCCCAATCACCTGACCGGCGATCTTGCCGGAGGCGAGAGCATAGCAGATGCCTTCACCTGTGAAAGCATCCACAAATCCGGCTGCGTCTCCGGCCAGGAGCACTCTGCCAAGAGCTGCTCTTGTCTTATTTCCGCCTTGAGGTATTAGGTGGCCATGAATCTTCTGCCTTTGCGAAAAACCATTCTCCCTGAGAAACTGGAGCATAGCCTGGCGAGGATGATGCAGGCGAGAAGAAAGGCCGCCTATGCCCACCGAATAGTATCCTCTGTGCGGAAAGATCCATCCGTAGCCACCTTCTGCCACCCCAAAGTGAATGTCCAGTATGCCCGCCAGCCGCTCTTCGATCTTCCTGTCCTCTTCCTCTATATCGGCTACCAGGCATATTCCCATGCAGTCTTTCCTGTCCGGGCCTAGTATTCTGTTTTTCAGTTTATCCTGGCATCCGGAGGCGATCACCAGAAACTGGCTTTGATAAATCCCCGCATTGGTCTTCACAGAGATATGTCCATCTTTTTCCTGGAAGTCCATGACCTTTTGCATGCTAATGTCGGCCCCGGCCTCTTTTGCCTTCTGCAAGAGATGATAATCAAAGCGGCTGCGGTCTATTAATGTGGTGAGATTGTAGCCCTTGTGCTTCTCTAATACTCTATCTCGAAAATGGACCCGCGCTCCGGTTATGGTCCTCTCGCAGATATCATCGGAAAGTGGAAAGTCCAGAAGCGATGCCGCCTTGCTGGAGAGAGCGCCTCCGCATGGCTTGTACCTGGGAAAAGTCTCCTTTTCCAGGATGAGTGTATCCAATCCCTGCAAAGCCGCTTCTCGGGCGGTCATTGATCCCGCCGGACCGCCACCCGCTACGATCAGATCGTACATTGCAGATGGTATATTGTTTGATGAGACTATATTACTTTCTATTGTGTTATAGATCTGGCTCGTTAGCCGAAGAATAGGCTATAGCCGAACTGAAGGAAGCTGGTGCTGGAGAGAAGGGCCTTTATCTTGGCATTTGCCAGCCAGCTTTTTCCCTCAAAGCGAATTTGGCCTGCATCAGCCTGTTTCTTAAAAGCAGTTATCCGATCCTTAGATTTTACTACCTCGTTCAAGGCGCTTTGTGTGGTGGTTACTATGATTGAGGGGTCGCTAATACCACCCTCAACGGTTCTCTCGATCCGTCCGCTCACGATATCCATACCCACGCGAAATTCGCTACCATTTTCTCTGGTTACGATTATGTTAACCTTCTCGCTGCCGACCATGCTCTTGAGGACTGTGGGAACATTATTGATCTGCTTATTATACGTATCAACATATTTTTGTGTAGTCGGCATGTCAAATGAAAACGCGTCAACCAGAGAGGTGGAGAGCATCATCAGAACTACTAGAGATAAAATCGTTTGTCTTCTTATAAGCATCCGCATAATTTATACTTTGCTTTAATTAGATATATATCTTATCACCACAGAATCCTTTAAGTACAATCTTTTCAAATAGTAGCCTATGGATGTCCTGGTGCTCTGTATTGACCGTGACAATGATTTGGGCCGCAAGGGCGGGGTCCTAAGTCCGGTTGTGGGCAGGCAGGCCAATATCGATGCCGCACTCAAGCTGGGCTTGGCCGATCCGGAGGATTCGGATGTCAATACCATCTTCGGAGGCATAAAGGTGCTGGATGAGCTTGCCCTCTCCGGCAAGACTGTAGAGATTGCCTCCCTGGCAGGCGACCTGAAGGTAGGATTGGTCTCTGACAGCAAGCTTGCGGCGCAGCTCGAAATGCTGCTGGAGCGCCTGCATCCTGACGCAGTGATCGTCGTCTCAGACGGAGCCGAGGACGAGGCCATTTTGCCTATCATCCATTCTCGTATCAAAGTGAACGGGGTACGTCGGGTGCTGATCAAACAAAGTCCCAACCTGGAGAGCACTTACTATCTTCTCAAGCAGGTCTTTAACGATCCCAAGATCAGCCATACCGTATTTATTCCTCCTGCTTTAGCTTTGCTTATGTTTGCCATCTTTAGTTTGCTGGGCTACCCAAACGGCGCGATAGTAGCCATTACCGGTGCCGTGGGCCTTTATCTTCTATTTCGGGGCCTGGGATTGGATGATTCCATGGAGGAGGCCAAGCAGACTCTGAGAAAATCCCTTTATGCAGGTAAAATCGCATTCATAACCTATATTTTAGCGGCCATGCTGGTGGTCATCGCCACGGTAAGAGGATTTGCCTATTCCTGGCAGTATTACAATGAACCCATATCTCCCGGAATCTTCATTCTGGTGATGATTTACCTTCATGAGAGCATCTGGTGGTATGTTGTAGCCGCCCTGTGTGTGGATCTGGGAAAGATTATGGATATGTACCTGGAGGGCTTGAGAGATGCTCGCACCATCTCCTATCTCTTTTTCTTACTGGCAACAGGTCTTATCATCTGGTCCGCAACCGGCTTCATCCTGGCCAGCAATACGGACCTGAAATTCGGCATCGGTATGGTGGAATCTGTGCAAAATCTGGCCATATCAGCGATCGTCGCTATACTCATAACCGTAATCGGGGTCAATGTCTCCCGGCGTATCGCTGGAGACGCACAAGAGCCGCTTGTTAAGTGATGGAATTCAGGTAAATTGCTATGCTGCGAATTAATGCCTCGGGCGAGAGATGTCTTTGCGACTTTACCTTTGATTTTTTCTGGCAGCATAAGGGCTCAAGACTAGACATGGATCAGACGGTAAGCGGCATCAGCTTTCGCAGAATGGTGCAGGCCCTGCGCCAAGGTGAGACCATTGAGATCGTGGGCGATGCTGGAAGCCGCTTGGGTTCGAGTCTGGGGGTGGATCTGCTGCGACTGGGTGGAAAGGGCGGGCCTGTGGAGGGGACGGGCAAGATAATCGTGGACGGTAATGTGGGCAGCCACATGGGCATCTCCATGCAACGCGGCGCAATCTATGTATCTGGGGAGATAAAACCCCCTTTGGGAAACGTCTTGCAGGTGCCATCCGATCTGACCGGCTACCGAAAGTTTGTATCAGCCACGGAAATATTGGAAAAAGGCCTGACGGTTCTGCAGCCAAATACTGCCGATAAAAATGGTCTGACCATCCGCGATGGCATTTTAAGGGATACTCTGGGAGCTAGAAATCCCATTGATAAAACCATCTGCCTGCAAGCTGACGCGGGAATGAGTACCGGAATACTCATGCGCACCGGCCTAATTGAGGTTTTGGGGGATGCCGGCCAGAACACGGGAGTGCTCATGCAGGGTGGCAGAATTGTGGTTCGGGGCAGATGCGGCGACTTCACGGGAGCGGAGATGCGCAGCGGCGAGATCCTGGTGGAAGGTGATGCGGGAAGCTTCTGCTGCGCTAGGATGAGGGGTGGAGTCGTTTATGCCAGAGCGGGAAAGAGCGTGCCGCCTGTTTGCGTACAAATGCCCTCATCCCAGGAGCTGCCAGCCATTGCAAAAGCTCTGAAGATTCCAATGATGCATGCCATGATGTACCGTAAAATGAGCCTGCCAAACGATGATAAAATAAGGTAACAAAGAGCCTTCGCTCTTGTTATTTCTACGGCCTGAGCTTCTCAATGGCCAGGTCGCCATCAATCCCTATCACTATAGAGAATATCCACTCACTGAGCTTGGCGCAATGCTCAGGAATGCACTCCTCGATGCAGCCAGCGCAAGGTTCAAAGGCGTCAAGAGCCAGCAATGGATCGAAACGCCTGCCGCGAGGCTTAACCGTGCAACAGAGTCGATAGGTCCTGATGCCTTCTGCCGACTCAACCTCTCTGGTGATGAGATTATCTTTGAGGAGCTTAGCCACGATACGGGAGCATTTTCGAGAATCGATCTTTAAAACCTTCCATAGATCGCTTTGCAGGGCTCCTTCAGGACGCGACTTTATATACTCCAGCGCCTCCTCAGCAGACATTTCCTACCTCTCTAGTCATCTTTATTCAATTGGACTTATGAGAATAATATTGTTGCCACGCAGGATAACCGATCCTAAAGAGCGAGTCTTTTCGCCGCCTATCAGCTCCACGGTCTCCTGGAGGTGAAGGTTCAAGTATTCATCCACACTGTTGAGAATTCCTTCCAGAACATAGCGAGGTGAACCCTTCATCTCTACCTGAATCTTGCTGCCTACCAGACTCTGTACCTTTTTAGTTGGGAACATAAATCAGACTCCTCTGTAATTTGAATGTTTGATCAATTTGCGCGAATAAAATTGAGCGCAATCCTCAGGCGGAAATCACGCCTTTTACGCCCGCTACGTTCTTCATGAGTTCTTTCTCGATGAAATTCTTAAGTGTCATCTGAGAGAAAGGACAGCCTGCACAGTGCCCTTGCAGCTTTACCTTCACTATTCCATCTACTATCTCGACGAGCTCTACATCTCCACCGTCTACGCGAAGGCCTTGCCTGATCTTTTCCAGAGCGAACTCGACGTCATCCTTGAGGTTTTCCATGAATCTTTCAGTCTCCTTTTACCTTTATAGATGTGACTTTGTGACCAATGATCGTGTACCTAATCCCTTTTAAAGCTTCCTCGAGCTGCTTTATGAGTCTTTCGCACTTGTCTGAGCCGACGACAGTGTTGACCATAACTCCTGGCTCAGAGTGGTCCCGGATCGCTTTCAATGCCATATCAAGGTTCTCGCTCAGTCGAAAGGTCTTCCAGGTATTTGGCGCCATTCCTTGATACTCTACAAGGTAAAATCCGGTAATTCCCAGCTCCGTTAAGGTATTTATGACTCGAACCAGATGCTCGTGATCCACAAAAATCTTGACCATCGTCTTCATAGAGTTCCCCTATATCTATTGTACAATCAGACCTTAAATAACTTCGCGATTTCGACCGGATATTTTTTTATCCTACCACGGCTAATCCGTTCCCATCATGGCCATGAGAGATATCAGAGATGTGCTGGACAGCATGGGAATACATGAAGAAGATATCGTATCCGCGGCAATGCAGCTTTACTTTCCTCATCCTGGTGTAGAGACCCGCGAAAAGGCGGAAGCCGTGTTTTTGCGGGAATTGGCTCTTGCCTTGTCCGATCCCAATCTTGCGCTCCTTATTTACGCCGGAGTTCTGCTGGAGTCGGAGGGAGAGAGATGCAATCTTCCCAATTTGCGGTCCGCAGACTATGAAAACGATCTGACCTGCCTTATCGCGGATGAGGTCTTGGGTCTTTCTATCGCCAAATATGTGGGTGGCTACAAAGGGCTTTTCGATTACGTTCGCTACGACAAGGCCAAGCCGGGAATTCTCTCCCGCCTGGGCCCCTTCATGGATGATGTAGTTGCCGGGCTCATCGGGGGAGTGTCCGCCAATATGTATACCCGGGCGTCTCTGTCCGAAGGGAGCCAAGATTGAAAGACCTGCTCTTTGCTCTTAAGTCGGGATTTGGCTGGCTGTCTACTATACCGGTAGGCATCTCCATGGAAGGCATCGAGGCCCTGATGAGGCATGTCTATGTATTTCCTCTGGTGGGGCTGGTTTTAGGTGCCATTTTGGGCGCTGTAGCCTATCTGGGGGCTCAGGTGCTATCTGCCAATCTGGTAGCCATCGTGGTGATAGTTGCCATCTACAAACTCTGCGGCATAAATCATATTGACGGGTTGGCCGATTTCGGGGACGGGGTGATTGCTCATGGCCCTCGTGAGAAAAAAATCGCCGCCATGAAGGATGTCTCCCTGGGCACGGGTGGCGCTGTTTTTATGGCCGTAATCCTGCTGGCCGCATTCGCGACTCTACCGGACACACCCCGCGCTCTTCTGCCACTGGCTCTGCTGGTGGCTGAGG
>JAQTYS010000155.1 GCA_028688175.1 Methanothrix sp.
CCCTGCTCCATCGAAATATTTATGGACCCCTAACTAGATATCTATTTCGCTTCAAGTTCAATAGCAGTAGGTACGGCATTCATCCCGCCCCCTGAAGGGAGCGGGTCTTCTGCCTGCTTTTCTATAAAGTACAAAATGCGTTGATGTCCAAGAGCCAGTTTAAGAGGACTATGCAGTGATCAGCGTGCAAACTGGTCGGCCCCAGAGAGACGACCTTGGCCCCGGCCTGCTCGATCAGAACCTCCTCTTCGGGTGTCATGCCGGTGTGGTCTCCCAGGATGAAGGCCGTCTCGTCATGAAGGCTGTTTGCCTCAAGGCCTCGAATATCTGCGCCATCCTCGCGCAGGTAAATCAATTTTGCATCTTTGAGATCAGCCAGCAGCTCTACGAGGCCGCCGGTTCGTACAAAGATTCCGGAGGTGGACATAGCCCACTGCGCTGCTGCGGGCAGCGTAAGGGCTTTTTTTAGCAGAGCGGCAGTTGTACGCTCGTCCGGATTGAGGTGGCGCAGCGTCTCGCCCCGAAGCTGAATTGTCTTGGGAATCTCGCCGCCTAAGTGGATCAGGTAGACGCAGACATCCTTTCGAATGCCGTGCGAGATGACGAAGGCGGCAGTGACTGCCCGGCAGAGAATGTCCAGACGACCGGATGTACCTGGGATGTCTTCCAGGGAGAAGTTAGGAGTGGTAGTGGCCTTGTGGCCGACGACGATGAAATTGCGCATGGGTCTGAAGACGAGCAGGAAATACAAGCATCTTTCGGACTGCAACCAATCAGCATTTAGTCTCTTAATTGAATCTGAGATCATTCATCATTTCAATTCACCTTATCGCATCCCTACCTCTCCATCATCCAGGAAGCCGTACTGTGCCCAGTTGGTACTCCAGGCCTGCAGAGCCTCGTCATTCTTGCCCAGGGGCTTTCCATCGGGTGAGACGTTCTTGCCTCTGTTCGGATTATGCCAAAAGGCGGTAGCGTCAGAGTTGACGAGCATAATGTTCTCGAAATTTCCGGATGATTCGTTGTACCAAGCTGAGGTGATCCTGATAATCTGGCCATCGGCAATCCAGGCGTTGTGGTAGACGGTGATACCCTTTGTCCACCACAGGTTCATGACGCTCTGTTTATCATCTGTCGGCAGCAGGTTAAGAGTACCGTCAAAGGCCTCAACGGATTCGTTATATCTTCCAAGCGAGACGAAGATGTCGGATTTCCTTATCCATGAACCCAAAGCCTTCGAGGAGTTCAGGTCGATAACCCTGTTGTATGCCTCCAGGGCCGCCTCGCTCCTGCCCAAATTGTCCAGGTTCTCGGCCTTCAGCCACCAGGACTCGGAGTCCTTGGGATTCATTTCAATGCTCTGATTGAGGATTTCTAATGCTCTCTCGTAAGCCTGTATGGATTCGTTATACCTTTTCAGGCTCAGGAGGACATTGCCCTTCCCAGTCCAGGCCTTGGCAGACTCAGGATCGATCTGGGTAGCCTTCTCATAAGCCTGGAGGGATTGGTTGCATGCATCGGCTGCCTCATCAGCTCTGTCCGGGCCAACGAGCGCCTCAGCTTTCCCAAACCATGCATCAGCCTTGGCGAGTGACGCTGAAGAGGACCCAAGCTTCTGATCGATGGCATGGAGAGCCCCATCGTAGGCTTGAATAGATTCATTGTATCTGCCCATGTTTCTCAAGGCCGCTCCTTTGCCAGACCAGGCAGCAGCACTATCATGATCGATGGCGATGGCGCATTCGTAAGCATGCACAGCTTCGCGGTTTCTGCCCAAGCTCCTCAAAGCATCGCCCTTTCCGATCCAGGCTTTGATATCAGTTGCATCCAACTGCAAGGCGCGTTCATAAGCCTCGATAGATTCGTCAAATCTGCCGAGTTCGTTTGAAAGAATCTCGCCCTTTACTTCCCAGGCCAGCACATATTCCGGGGTGATTTGCGTGGCATTGTTCAGGGCCTCAACCGCTGCCTCATACCTGCCCAGCTCCCGGAAGAGGAATGCTTTGCTGACCCATGCTCCTGAAATGGTGGGGCTTTCTTCGATACTCCTGTTCAGGCGTTCCATGGCCTTTTTGAAGCCTTTCGAGGATTCATTGCGCCTTCCCAGTTCGTCCAGCACTTCCGCCCGATTCTGCAAAGCCTCCTGGCCCACTAATTCCGGATCCAACTCGATGACCTTGTCATAGTTTTCTACAGCCTCCTCAAGACTTGCCTTGGATTCATCCTTCCGGCCAATGGCTGCAAGACTCTGACCCAGGTGGGATAGGACTACAGCTTTTCCCTCGTAGGCTTGCGCCAGATTTTTACTATCATTGGCAGGCGTAAGCTGGAGAGCTTTGTCATGAGCTGCGAGAGAATCGTTGTACCTGGCAAAGTCGTCATTGAAAATGGCCAGGTCATCATAGATCACGCCTTTACCTGACCAGGCTTGCGCATATTTGGGGTCGATCTTTAAGGCATTATCAAAGACCTTTAGGGCTTCCTCAAAGGCTCTGGTGCTCTCCACTCCGTGCGATCCGTAAGCCGCCTGGCGGAAGGCGTAGCCCTTCCACAACAGGTAGGTGGTGTTTTCAGGATCAAGCTCGATAGCCTTGTCGTAGGACTGAAGCGATTCATCGAACCTGCTCTGGTTCTGGGTGATCACCCCGGCCATGTTCAGGCAGGAGGCTTTGTGGGCCCAGAGGGTAGCGTTCTGGGGATCGATCTTGATGGCCTTATCAATCGCATGAAGCGATTCTTCAAGAGATCCATTGTTATAAAGCTCCAGGCTCTTTTCATACCAGTAGTCTGCGCTTTTCTCGTCTTCTGCTGCAGCGCCGATGCAGAGTGCGGCCAATGTCAGCATAGCGAGAGCAAATCCTGCTTCTGCTATCAACAGTGGCCTCTCAGTTCTTAAGGTTCCTTTTAATTTCATCTTTTCACCCACATCCCCGGTTTCATTGCCCAAAGGTGAGAGGCAATGATGATTTTTCAATAAATTTACAAAAAGTTAGCTGGGTTACTCCCTGTATCCCAGCTTCTCCGCCATCTGGAAAGCCCAGTTGCCCTCGATTCTCTTGCCCAGGGCCTGCAAGGCTTCTCCCTTGCCGTGCCAGGCATCTCCATTGAGTGGGAAAATCTCGATGGCCTGCCTGTAGGCCTCCAGAGCCTCTTCATTTCTGCCCAGCTTGAGCAGCGCATCTCCCTTTCCCGCCCAGGCAGCATCTGATGCCGAGGATATGGCATATGGGCCCGGAGAGACCTCTATGGATCTGTTAAAGGCATCTATTGCCTCTTCGTACTCACCCATCTTGAAAAGAGCCCTACCCTTGCTCTCCCAGGCCATAGAATCTTCTGGATTCTCCTGTATCTCCAGCTCTTTGATCTCCAGGAGGGATCTGTAGGCCTCCAGTGCCTCATCCTTCCTGCCTGTTGCATTCAGGGCATCGCCCTTGCCGATCAGGGCATTAGTTATCCAGTTGCTTTCATTGGCGCCCTGCTCTATGACCTTTTGATAGGTCTCTATAGACTCGTTGTACCTGTGCAGGTCACTGAGACTCTGTGCCCTGGCCATCAAGGATGTTTTGTCCTCGGGATCGAGCTTTAAGGCCTCATCGAATGCCTGCAGGGCCTCCTCTGGCCTCTCAGCTTCCTTCAGAATGGTGCCTTTGATATCCAGCACCAGCTTCCTGTCCTGGATGTTGTCCTTGTCCGTCAGATTGAGTGCCCTGTCTGAGGCCTTTAGGGCGTCGTCGTACCTCCCTGCTTCTGCAAGGAGGTGGCTGATGGTGATAGCAGCCATGCCGGCCTTTGAGCTGTTCGTCTCGATGGATTTTTCGTAGGCGTCAATGGCCTCTTCCCGTCTGTTCAGGCTGATGAGAACCTCAGCCATCTTGAACCAGGTCTCTCCACCCGCCTGACTATCGGCCAGGGTCTGGTTATAAACCTGGACAGCTTTCTCCCTCGCCTCCTTGGCTTCGGTCTGCCTGTCCAGCGAATCGAGGATCCCTCCCCGGCTCCACCAGGCATCAGCATCATCTGGATTCTTTTGCAGATCCTCGTCTGTGAGGTTCAGGGCTTCATTATAGGCCAATTCTGCCTTGTTTCTGTCGCCCATGAACTCATGCACCTGTGCTTTATCCAACCATAAGGTAGCGTTACTGGAATCCAGATCAATGGCCTTATCAAAGGCCTGCAAAGCGCCCTCGAAGGAGCTGTTGTTGAACATCTCGTCCTCGCCCTTCTTGGACCAATCCTCTGCAGTCATCTCCTGTGCCAGTGACGAGGCGCAGAGCATAGCTATCGCTAACAAAGCGATTACAAATCCTGTTCTCATTTACAGACCTTCTTTAGGGAACAGGCACAAAGTGTTGCCAGAGATACTAATACTAAGATTGTTTTTGACTTCATTCACAAACCCCCGTTAACTTAACAAAAATATGTCGGGATCATCCTTGATACCCCAGCCCTTTGGCCTTGGCATAGGCAGCATCCGCCTCAGCCTGACGGCCCGATGCCTTCAGGGCGTCTCCCTTCAGGCTCCAGACCTGTACATCGTTAGGCTCTATTTGCAGGGCGCTGTCAAACGCCTCGATGGACTCGTTATATCTGTGCAGCTCGCTGGCGAGGATGACACCAGACATCTTCCATGCCATCTCGTTCTTGGGATCGAAGTTGGTGGCATTATCGAATGCCTTCACGGCTTCTTCCGGCATGTCCACATTATGAAGCAACAGTCCTTTCTCGGTCCATATCGTCGAATTCTGGGGATCGGCCTGCAGAGTTTTGTTCAGGATCTCCAGGGCTTTCATGTAGGATGAGATTGCCTTATCATGCTCATTCAGCCAATCAAGAGCTGTGGCCATATTTATCCAGGCTGCCTTGTTGCCGGGTTCTATTTGAGCAGCCATCCCGAAGGCCTGAACAGCCTCTTTGTAAGATCCGTTCTTGCTCAGTTCGAAGCCATTTTTCATCCGGCTTTCTGCGCTCTTCTCTCCTGCCAATGCAGTGGCACAGAGCATGGCCACTGCCAGCAGAGCGATAGCAAATCTTGCTTTCATTCACAAACCTCCTTTAAACTCGAAAGAGTATGGAGTGATCATTTCGGATACCCCAGCTCCTTTGCTTTGGCAAATGCAGCATCGGCCTCGCCCTGGCGACCAAGAGCCTTTAGAATCCCGCTTTTCTCCCGCCAGATTTCGGCGTTCTCAGTCTGCCCGCCGAGCTGCAGTGTTTCGTTGTAAGCAGCGAGGGCCTCTTTGTACATTCCAAGCTCAGCCGCTATGCCTGCCTTCCAGCGCCAGGCTTCCGCAGATTGAGGATCTACCTCGACAGCTTGATTGAGGCTGTCCAGGGACTCATTGGCCCTCCCCATCTCGAAAAGTAGCTTACTCTTCCAAACCAACGCTGTTGCAGATGCCTCCGGGCCAGGATCAGTCTTGATGAACTGATCGTAAACCTGAATGGACTCGTCATATCTGGAAAGCTCGAAGAGTATCTTGCTTTTGGCGTCATGGGCATAGAAATCCTGTGGGCTTTGCAGGAGGGACTTGTTTGCCAAATCCAAGGCATTTTCGTAGGCATCCTTTGCCTCGTCCTCACGGCCTAGGGCCTTCAAGGCGCTGCCTCTATCGATCCAGAACTTTTGGTCAAGAGGATAGAGATCGAAGGTAAAGGAGACGGCTCTGTCCAGCGGCGTGGCATTGTTGAAGGCCGAGATGGCCTCATCCGATGCCTCGACGGCTGCGCCGTAGGCTTCCAGCGCCTCATCGTGCTTTCCCAGGCGGTTGAGAGAATCTCCCCTCCCCTTCTGAGCACGAGCAATCCCTGCATCAGCATGCATTGGGTAAAGCTCTAAAGCCCGGTCGAAAGCTTTGACCGCTTCATCATATCTGCCAGATGACCGCAAAGCATCACCCTTGCCGGTCCAGGCGTAGGGTGCATTATATTCGTACAGTTCAATGGACTTATCAAAGGCTTGCAGGGATTCGTTATACTCCCCAAGCTTTGCCAAGGCATTGCCCCGACCACGCCAGGCATCGGCCAGGCGGCGATTGGCGCTCTCACCCGTGATGTTCAGGCCGATTATTTTTTGGTGGATCCCGTCGGCCTCTTCGTAACGGCCCATCTGCATGAGGACATAACCTTCCGCGGCCCATGGAAGAGACCTGATCTCGGGTTGGGAGCTGGCTGCTACAGTGGCTGCGGCTCCATCGAACGCTTTTAGTGATTCGTTGTATCTTCCTAAAGATGCAAGCAATTCGCCCTTGAAAGCCCAGGCATCGTAGTTTCCGGCAGGGTCTATCTGAACGGCCTTATCGACCGCTGCCAGAGACTCATTGTACCTCATCAACTGCCAGAGCGAGATAGATTTAGAGGTCCAGATATACGACAAAAACTCGGTCTGATTGGCATGGATATCTTGCCTGTAGCTACCTATGTTCTTGATAGCTCTATCATAGGCATCCACTGATTCATTGTATTTCTCCATCT
>JAQTYS010000156.1 GCA_028688175.1 Methanothrix sp.
TCGGTTCTAAGCCATATTCAAAAGAGAGGCTTATCGGGCCTGATTGTGCGAAAGGAGCCCAAGAAGCATGGCACTATGAGCTATGTGGAGGGTCCGGCTCTGCAAAAAGGTGCAATGGTCGCGGTGGTGGAGGACGTGGTCACCTCTGGGGCATCTCTTATTAGAGCCATCGATCGCATAACGGCTGCAGGTTATCAGCCTGTGCAAGCACTTACCATACTGGACCGCCAGGAGGGTGGAAGAGAAGCCATCCAAGCTCGAGGATTAAATCTGCAAGCGCTCTTTACTCGCGATGATCTGGATATTGATACATATAAAAAGATCAGAAACAAATAGAAAAATTAACTATTTTTATCAATATTACGTAGGAGTTGTCTCGGATCCTGCGGCTCCTGCTCCTTGTGCGGGCACATTCTCATCTTGGTTCCCACTACCTTCATTCCCGCTATTGCCTGGTTGCACATTCTCCGGCGGTTTTCCATTAGGCAGACCGCCGCCCGGTGGCATTGCGGGTGGATTTGTGCCCATCGGATCTGATCCCTCTTGCCCAAAACCCGGCATATTAGGCACCTCTGGCGTTTCTTGCGGCGTTGGCTGGGGCTGCGTCACCGCAGGATCCATAGCTGTGAATGGTGCCTCCAGTCGAAGATTGCGCCAGGTACCATCTTCTGAGTAGGATATATCAGAAACGATCCAGTAAGACCCACTCTGCTGCGCTGTGAAGGGGTAACTGATCTGTTGCATCACGCCAGGGTACAGATCTGTGCTCTGGCCGCCTGCGTTCGCGACAACACCATAAGGAAGGCTGGGTGTGACCACAGCCTGCGTGGGTGTCTGTCCATTGTAGGTAAGCGATACGGTAACCGTCACCATCTGCCCGACATCAGCCGATGATGGCATCAGATTCTGAAAGGCCGTAAGCTCTGCAGCCGCCTGTCCCAATAATAGCCCCACCCCAATGAGCAGAAGAATGTGTCCCAATCCCAAATGCTTCATCAGATCCCTATTGTTCAGCCTGCGAGATTTAAAGATACCTGTCATACGAGATTGATATGAGATCTATTCGCGACCTTGATGCTCGTTTCAGGTCAAATCGTTCATGCTTCGTACCAATCCATACATAAAATACTTATTTGGTTTGGTGATATCATCCTCTGATGGACGTCTCTTTCTCTGCCTGGCGGCATTCGCGAGAAGAGAGCTTGCAGCTCAAGGGAGAAGGTTTCTCCTTTCTCTTCGATAGGCGCTACACCAATCGACTCAACAGAATGAGTCGTGTTTTCTTCGAAGCCTATGTTGTGGCCACCAAAGAGCTGGCCGCGCAGGAGGACCGCTTTCCAAGTCTCAGCGAGATAGACGCAAAGATGGAAAGCGGGGCGGTTTACGCCTTCAAGGATCGTTTGATGAAGAACACCGAGTTCTTCGAAGAGGTCAAGATCTCCGGCGTCTCCTACCTGGTTCCGCGGGCACTCAAGTTCGTAGATGTCACCGGAACATATACCGATCTGATCCTGAACTTTGATGAGGGCACCGTGGTGCTGCCTACGCGAAGGAAGATGGCACCTCTTCCAGACAGCCCTGTGCCGACCGAAAAGAGCGGACCCATAACATCTCGGTCAGTTGAAGCAGTTGAAGAAGCTCTCCTAATTGACGAAAATAAGACCGAAGATACGGTAGCAGAAGCAAAACCACCGTCTTATCCTCTGCATATACCTGAGACCTTCGAGGAGATCTCCGCTACATCGGATGCGACTGAAGTGGCATCCCCCAGTGATGTCGAGGCCAAAGTTGTAGTGGCTGCTCCATCACCGATAAAGGGGCCTGAGAAGCCGCCAACGACCAAGAAAAAGATGACATTTCCGCCAAGAACGGTCACATTATTTGGCGCGGCTATCTTGCTGGCCCTTTTTGCTGTTCTATTCATGTATGGTCCTACGCTGGTGGAGGAGCCAGTGCCTCCAACATTCCTGGTCATGTATTGCGCAAACCTCACCATCACCAATTCCAGCAACGAAAGTTATCTGGGCCTGAACATCACCAACCCTGACGCAATGGCTAACGATATGGAGATATCTCTGCCCCCCAATATCGACCAGAGCATAAGTGCTAGAGGTGGGGTGGTGACCATTTCCCATGGGGAGAATACACTGGTGCGCATGAACTCCACAGCAGACGCCAGCGTGAAGATATATCTGCAGGGCAATTGGACTACAATTCCTGTCGGTCTAAGTTTCTACGCGCCGGATGGTTTCGATACCAATCTGCTGGTTCACGGACTGCCTTCCACTGTCACAAGCGGAAATAATACATCAATTTTGATGTTCAACCTGACCCGAGAAGGGGTAAGCTTTGAGCAGAGCTACACCCGGAAAAAATAGATTGGCGGTAATTGCCGATAACAAGGATGCAAATGAGTCTCTAAAAAGGGTAGTCGCTCTTGGAGCTTTTGATAAGAGCCGCAAGATTATAAAGCGAGAACGCCATGTAGAGATTCCCGTCATCCGATCCGTCTCCGGCTATGAGCTCGTCATACAGGTGGAGCCTGCTTTCTACAGGCAAAAGCCGGATCTCTTGCATGCCTTGCAAGGAAGGCTTCCCCAAGAATGCACTCACCTTATTCCGCGCGGCTGGTTCTTGCTGGGTGAGGTAATAGTAGTAAAGGTCCATCCTGACCTCAGGGCGTATGAGCACCTTATCGGCCAGGCTCTTTTAGACTTTTATCCTCGCTGCTGCACAGTTTTGGCTGACGAGGGGATTGCAGGTCCCTTTCGCGAGCCCGTACGAAGGGTGATTGTCGGCGACAAAACCCAGACTGTACATAAAGAAAATGCAGTGATCTTTCATCTGGATGCGAGAAAGGTGATGTTCTCGCCTGGGAACCTTATGGAGCGCATCAGAATGAGCCATTTCGGCAAGGATGAATATGTCGTAGACATGTTTGCCGGAATTGGTTACTTCACCCTTCCTATGGCCGTCCATTCCCGTCCTAGGAAGGTATTGGCCATTGAGTTGAATCCCAACGCTTACCATTATCTCTGCCAGAATATCCGGCAAAACCATGTGGAAGATATTGTGGAGAGCGTCCTGGGAGACTGCGCGAAGGTAACTCCTGACGGCGTGGCCGATAGAGTGGTGATGGGCATGGTCCAGGTAACCGACCAATATCTGCAAAAGGGAATTTCCGCTCTGAAGCCGGGCGGCATACTGCATTACCATCAGACCATCCCCACCAGCATGTATCCCGCCGCAGCCATCAGGGATGTTACGCAGGCGGCAGCGGCATTGGGCTGTCGGGCTGAGATCCTAGGTCATGTGCTGGTCAAAAAGTTCTCTCCTGGTGTAGTTCATGTCGTGATCGATGCTCGAATCGACAAGGATTTTTAGCCAGAGCGATTATTTGCACCCATGATTGTCACCTGGTTGGGACATTCCTGCTTCTTCCTAAAGAGCAACGAAGGTCTTTCTCTGCTGCTTGATCCTTTTCATGAAAGCGAGGTGGGCTACGCCATGCCGCCAACCAGGGCGGATATTGTAATTATCAGCCACGATCACCTGGATCACAACAATGTTGATGTCGCTGGAAGCGAAGCGGATGTGATCTTCGGACCTGGCGAATACATTTCCAGGGAAATAAAGATCCGGGGCATAGAGTCATACCATGATGCACAAAGAGGAAAGCTGCGAGGCACCAACACCATCTTCTGTTTCTCGCTGGACGGCATTCGTGTCTGTCACCTGGGCGATCTGGGGCATACTCTGAGTCGAGCACAGGTAAAGGAGATAGGCCCGGTGGACCTGCTCTTTTTGCCTGTGGGTGGAAGATATACCATCGATGCCGTCGGCGCGAATAAGGTGATGAGCCAATTGCATCCGGCGGTGGCTGTGCCCATGCACTATAAAACTCCGGCTTTAGGGTTTGAGCTCGCTCCTCTAGACGATTTTCTCAAAGGCAGAGTGTCAGTAAAGCCGCAAGAGAGACTGATCTTGACTAAAGAGGATCTTTCCCGTGAAGGCGGGCTTGGCGATGACTGTCAGGTGGTGCTCCTCAGCTGCCCTGAGGCAGAAGGGCCGGTCGATCGATAGATTAATAACTACCTGCTGCAAGGGTAGAGGCGAAGCCCGGTAGTGTAGCGGTCAATCACAGGAGGCTCTGGACCTCCCCACCCAGGTTCGAATCCCGGCCGGGCTACTTTTCAATAAACCATGATTTGAATATCATTCTCTTTTCTGCATGTCATGGCGGGCTTATGTGCCTTTGGAAAAGAGTCAATTTAAAAATGTGTTTCAGGGTTCGAGGTGATTTCTCTTCAGCTCGTCCATTGCATCAGGTGTGAGGCGGATTTCCGCTAATTGAATTGCACCCATTGAGGAGATCATCCTGGTCATCATCTCCGAGATGGTGCGTCCAATATCCTCTTCTTTGCTGGATAGAGCCATGGACAGAGCGCATCCCAGATTGTAGGCGGTCCAGCTGGCATAGGTGAAATGAACCATAAGATCCTCTATTCCACCTTCAATCCAGGGGCTCTCCGAGTCTGGCCAGATCACCCTCGATCTGATACTCCTGAAGCTTTGGATATTTGCCTCAAATTGAACTAGGCCGTCTATCATCAATTCACATCCTGGCTCTTGTTGCCCTGACTATTACAACTATCCTCTATCGTCCTCGTTCCTATTTAAGATTTCCATGTTTGCGTTGCCATGTAGCCTGTGCAGTCCCGAAAACTAGATATATCTATAATGAATAAATAGGTATTTGTCGCGTGTCGTTCCCAAAGGCAAGATTCATTGGCCGATTAAGTCTGTCCGACTGATCATTCGGGTAGCAGGATGATAGATTTCATTCTCCTTCTCGGATTGATCGAGAATCCCTGTGTCGGAAGGCGCCACGCAAATTTCGGCGTAGGTCTTCGGCTGTGGCGAAAATCACCTCTTCAGGTGCAATGCCAATATCGCCATGTATCAGATATGTGAGGGAAACGCGGCGCAGGAATGTGTGGTGAAAAAGGCCGGAGCCAGGCCCCCCATCGACCGATGATCGGGTCCCCTTAAAACGGGCGCTGTGCTAAAATTCCAGTGCTGCCTGGCCAATAAATCGCGCATTGGCTTCAGGTGAGATGAGACGGCTGCAATTTAGCGGCTTAGTTCCTCTGAGGAGGGCGCTGTGGATCAGCGTTTTTCTCACCTTCTTTTTACCTGCATTTTGTGTTTCCGAGTATATTCTTTCGGAATAGTCCAATCGTCTGAAGCAAAAATTTATATCCTATCACTAACGTATGGTTAGTATAGATAAGTGATCGTAAGGTGACATAAAATGTGGGATAAAAAGTATCCGTCGATATTCGATATATTCGAGAGCTTTGCCAAGGGCTTTCCATTTGAGAAAAAGGATAGATTCGAGGATGATTGGTTCAAAGGGCCATTTGAGGATATGATCAAGAGGTTTGAGGAGGATATGCCTGCCGAGTTCAATACCTTCGTGCGCGAGGAGGAGACACCTGGTGGAGTATCCAGGCGGTACGGCCCCTTTGTCTACGGCTTCAGCTATACGGCAGAGCCGGGGAAGGAGCCGGTCTTCAGCGAGTTTGGCAACATCAAGCCTTCTCACCGGGGCATCGAGCCCAGCCGGGGGCGAGAGCCGCTGGTGGATGTCATGGATGAGAAGGAGAGATACAGGATCTTCGTAGAGCTGCCAGGAGTGGATAAGGATAAGGTAAAATTGGATGTGGCCGAGGACAGTGTAGAGATCAAGACCGATGACGATAAAAGTTTCTACAAGATGATCTATCTCGACTCTGCCGTTGATGCGGACAGTGCTAAAGCCTCCTACAAGAACGGAGTCCTGACTCTGGAGCTGGACAAGAAAGAGAAGCGAAAGGGAAAAGAGGTCAAGATTGAGTGAGATTGGATAGGCTGATGAGCTAGATGAAAGATCGGCCCATTGACCAATTGGCTCTCTTGCGGTCAACAATCGCGAGCCGATCCCTTTTTTGTAGGCAAATGCCGAAATTGTGCGACTCTCTCCTGCAATTGCTGTTAGCTATTGCCTAACTGGCAATTATTTAGGACATAATTTTCCAGTAATTATCAACATCAATCTAATATGGCATTCATATGATTCAAGATTGGTGTTTTAGTACTCATAACACGCCAATGTGAAAAATAGCTACTTAAATGCAGACGTCCAGGTATGCTACATGCAAAGGGTGAGTGGTGGCTTGGGGCAGAACCAAGAGGATGGATATGAAGACGATAGCTGCATACTGTCCTGCCTGAAGACGTTGATGCACAACAAGTATGGTGACATAATTCTTCTTTGCAGCGTTAC
>JAQTYS010000157.1 GCA_028688175.1 Methanothrix sp.
ACAATTTTCATGGATGAGGAAAAATAGAAACGACTTTCAGCCCGGCCCATCGATAAGCCGCAGGTAACACACCACATCCACCACCAGCGGCACAAATCCGGCCAGCAGCGCCCAGTAGGCCCGCTTCAGATTTCTGTGCTTGTAGCCCACCAGCTCCCGGTAGAGCTGCTCGGCAATCTGAGGCGAGCTCAAATTCGTCTCGTAGCTCCTGGGCGTGAAGACTCGCACCGCAAAGAAGAGGCAGACCAGCCAGATGACGATAGGCAGGACAAACAGGCCAATCCGAAGCCACGCTTCCGGGCCCTGCACCGCCATGACTTTTCGTAGATCGCTAAAAGAGATGGCCGCAAAGTAAATGCCCTCCACCAGGGTCACAGCTGAGATGAGCTGTTTGGCTGCCTCCTCCAGGGAAGCGACGGACTCACGCACAGCGGTGCGGGCCGTCTCCAGCCAGAACTCATCCAGCTCGGTGACGGGCTCGCCGATGGCGTCCGGGGCGGCGGGATTGCCTGGCATGTCTGAGGTCCTCTTAAATCATATTCCTGGTTACGTCTATCTTTTGCACCTTTGTCACATAGAACTTGTTCCTGCTGCCGCAGAATGGGCATGTCTCCACAAAGGATACGGCACCATCATCTCCTTTCTTGGCCAGCTTGCCGCCCGCCTGCAGATTCTTGTGATCATCCCACTGAAATAATCGGCCAGGTGCGGTGCATTTCTCATTGCAGCATAGGATTCTAAGCATTGGATCGATCTCCTTTCACTGACCTCTTTCTATCCTCTCTCGAACATTACGAGCCTGCTCAGCATAGGGGCTATTCAGTTCAAGGAAGGCTGCCTCAGCCAGACGAATCAATCGCAAAGCCTCCTTCACATTTCCTATCTGCTCCTCCAGCAATGCCAGTTGCGCCTGAGAGATTGCAATGCCGTTCTTGTCGCCCAGTTCCTGACTAATTTTCAGGCTCTGCTGGTAGAGCTTGCGAGCCTCTTCGTACTCCCCGGTGGCCTGGGCTAGCCTACCCAGCTGGTGCAGCGACCTTGCCACACCGCTCTTGTCGCCCAGTTCCTGATTAATTTTCAAGCTCCGCTGGTAGAGCTGGCGGGCCTCGTCGTACTCGCCGGTGTTCTGGGCCAGCGCGCCCAGCTGGTGCAGCGACCTTGCCACGCCGCTCTTATCGCCCAGTTCCTGATTAATTTTCAGGCTCTGTTGGTAGAGCTGGGGGGCCTCGTCGTAGTCCCCGATGGCCTGGGCCAGCATGCCCAGCTGGTGCAGCGATTTTGCCACACCGCTCTTATCGCCCAGTTCCTGATTAATTTTCAGGCTCTGCTGGTAGAGCTGGCGGGCCTCGTCGTAGTCCCCGATGGCCTGGGCCAGCATGCCCAGCTGGTGAAGCGACTTGGCCACGCCGCTCTTGTCTCCCAGTTCCTGTAAAATTTTCAGGCTCTGCTGGTATAGCTTGCGTGCCTCGTCGTACTCGCCTTTTTTCTGAGAGATGATTCCAAAATTATGAATCCAAATAGCTTTTTGGTTTGTATCCTCAAGCATTTCTGCGGCTGTAATGGCCTGATGTAGCCGCAGATTGCATTCACTCCAGTAGCCTCTGGTATCCAAGTATCGATACAGAGCAGACATAAATTCCAGAACCTGAGTGGATGCAGCCTTTTTCGACTCGCCTGAGGAAGAATTCTGCTGTCCTACTGCCCAGTCCATTCCTGCGAGAATATTCTCTCGCTCCCATTCCAGCATGTCGAAATTCTCGCTAAAATGCCGGGCATATTTCAGGAAGTACTCTGCCGCTCTGGGCCGAAGCCCTGCCAGAAGCTCTTCTCCGGCTTTGCCGGCAGCGTACTGGCGCATGAGCGGATGCAGACGGTAGCGATAGAGCGTGACCTCATTGCCTTTCTCATCCAGAGCCGCGATCTCCGCCCGATCTAAAAATGAGCTGCGCACCAGTTCTTCAAGATCGTTCTCCCAGTTCAACTGGCCCTCCTCCAGGCAAATGCTCCGGATAGCATTTTCGTCCATAGAACCAAAGAAAACAGCCAGACGAGTGAAGAGTTCCTTTTGACTATCTTCCAAACAGTTGTAAGAGACATCAAATCTGTCGGATACTCCTTTGGGTGGATTTCGTCTCAGCTCGTCCCTGATTCCAGCCAGGCTCCTCCTGGTTGACTGGCCCGCCACCAGCTTGATGGCCAGCGGGTGGCCCTGCATGAAACCTGCGATCTCTGCCAGGCTGCTCTGCTCTTCAGCGCTCAGATGCTCGCCCCATTTTGGAAAACTCCGGCGGGCTTCTCTGAAAAAGAGCCTGATTGCTTCCACCTGCTCCATCTCCGGCACCCGGATCTCCCGGCCACCGCAGGGCAGGCTCTCCCTTGTGGTCAGCAGAGCGGCGCTGGGCTGGGGGATGCCCTCCAGGAAGCGCCAAAGGTTCGAATCCCGAATGCTCTCGGCGTTATCCACCACCAGCAGGCTGGCGGTATCGTAATTCCTGAGATAGCTTAAAACCTGGTCTCGCTTGGCATCGAGGGGAAGGGTGCGAAGCTGAGGGCCAAAGACGTTATCAAAAGCGTTGAGCATCTCTTCCAATCCCAGGCGTTCCATCTCGGCTGCGCTCCTCCAGAAGACGCCGCCCGGATAGCGCCAGGCCAGCCTGCGCGCAGCCTCGGCAGCCAGCACCGTCTTGCCGATGCCTCCCTGGCCGGTGAGGACGACGAGCTTCTCTCCAGACTGCAAGGCATCCATGGCTTGAGAGAGGAGCCCCTTGCGACCGCGCGGCGGGTCAGATCGGATGTAGTCGCCCACGAATTCGTGCTCAGGCAGCCCAAAGAGCCGCTCTGCCTCGAAGCTGGGCTTGCCGGTGGCTTTAGCCAGCACAATCCTGCCATCCATTCCCGGCCCCTCCAGAACCGGGATCTTCTGCCATTCACCACCGTTCTCCAGTTTCTTAAGAGCAGGCAGAGCTATCTCAAAGGCCCGGCTGATGGTCATGCCTGCCCCCAGGCTGGCGTAAAAGGGCCCGGCCAGAGCCATGGTCGCCTTTAACGGAACTGACTCATTCATCCCCAGGACGGCAGGAACGCCCTTGGCCAGCAGCACATTCTGCAGGCTCGCCTCACCCCCTTTGGCAGACTCACAGGCGCTCAGGAAGACCAGCTTCGCAGGCTGCGGCGCGCTCGTCACAATCTCTGCCAGCTCCTCTGCAGCCAGAGCGTCCGTCAATCCGTCCTCTCTCTCGAAAGCGAAGTAGCCTTTCACCTCTTCGTCTTCCAGCAGAGCTGTGCAGCGGTCGCATTTCTTCTCCTGCGGCAGGTGAAGAGCGCCGCAATTGGGACAGCGCCGCCCCAGGGCACCGTGGCCGTCGAAATGGACGATGTCGTAGCCGCTTAAAATCTCGCTTCGCAGGCCTTCCACAGTAGGTGGGCGGAGCATCTTCAGGAAAGCCGGGGCCTGCACCCGCCTCAAGCCAGCCTGCAAGGCCCACTGATCGGCTAAATTGGGCAGGTCAGGCAGATCCAGTGGCCGGGAGAGAATCACCAGAATGTGAAAGCCCTGGGAAGAGGAAGCATCTTGAGACATATCAGTGCCGAGTACGTCTGCATAAGTTAATCAATATCATGCGTAAATATCCCCGCGCTCCACTTCCTTAGAGGCTTTCTTGCGCAGCTCCGTTCCCAATTTGGAATAGTACTTCATGGTGTCGGGCGTAACCGAGGGTCCGATCTCCTGCAAAGCCGCCAGGAAATGCTTCTGGCCGATCTTCTTTGCCGCCATATCCTCTCGCAGAGCCAGCCGCCCGGCTTTACGCACCACCGCGGCGATATCAGCTCCCGTGTACTGGTCAGTGAGATCAATCAGCTCGTCGATATTGATATCGTCCTCCAGAGGCGCTTTTTTCAAATGCACCTGGAAGATCTTGCTGCGGGACTCCTTGTCAGGTACGGGTGCCAAAATCAGCTCGTCAAAACGCCCAGGCCGGAGGAGCGCCGGATCGATGATATCCGGCCGGTTGGTGGCCCCAATTACCACCACTCCTCTCAGCTCCTCCAGACCGTCCATCTCGCTTAAAAGCTGGTTTACTACACGCTCAGTGACATGCGGCTCTCCTGCGCCTCCGCCGCCACGCATGGGCACCAGCGCATCCAGCTCATCCAGGAAGATGATGGACGGAGCTACCTGCCTTGCCTTTCTGAAGATCTCTTCCACTCTCTTCTCGCTCTCACCATACCACTTGGAGAGCAGAGCCGATCCTTTAACCGTGATAAAGTTGGCCTCGCTCTCATTGGCCACTGCCTTGGCGAGCATGGTCTTGCCGGTTCCCGGCGGTCCGTAAAGCAAAATTCCCTTGGGTGCCTCTATCCCCAGGCGACGGAAACTCTCGGCGTTTCTTAGCGGCCACTCCACCGCCTCGATAAGAAGCTGCTTGACTTCTTCCAGGCCGCCAATGTCCTCCCAACTGACATTGGGAACCTCAACCAGGATCTCCCTCATAGCCGACGGAGAGACTTCTCTCAAGGCTGCCTCAAAGTCATCCTTTTGCACAATGAGCCGGTCCAGGATCTCTTTGGGAATGGTGGGCTCTTCCAAATCAATCTCCGGAAGAATGCGACGCAGAGCATTCATAGCCGCCTCCCGACCTACAGCCGAGATATCCGCGCCCACGAATCCGTAGGTCCTCTTGGCAAAGTCCTCCAGGACCACATCTTCGTGCAAAGGCATGCCGCGGGTGTGAATCTGGAAGATCTCCATGCGCCCTTCCATATCAGGAACGCCGAGCTCAATCTCCCGGTCGAACCTGCCCGGCCTGCGAAGGGCCATATCCAGCGCCTCGGGCCGGTTGGTGGAGCCGATTACTATTACGTTCTTTCTCTCTTTCAGGCCGTCCATGAGCGATAAGAGCTGGGCCACAACGCGCCTTTCCACCTCGCCGGTCACGTCGCCGCGCTTGGGTGCAATAGAATCCAGCTCATCCAGGAAGATTATGGCAGGCGTGTTCTTCTCCGCCTCCTCGAATAGATCTCGCAGCGCCTTCTCGCTCTCACCATAGTACTTGGACATTATCTCCGGGCCGTTAATGCTTATGAAGTAAGCGTCACTCTCATTGGCTACGGCTTTGGCGAGCATGGTTTTTCCCGTGCCGGGCGGCCCATGGAGGAGAACGCCCTTGGGCGGATCAATCCCCAGACGGTCAAAGAGCTCAGGATGTTTGAGAGGAAGCTCAATCATCTCTCTGACCTTGGTTATCACCGGCTTTAATCCGCCAACATCTTCGTAAACTACCGAGGGAACAGAACGCTGTGGCGTCTCTACTGCCTGAGGTAAAAGCTCAATATCGGTTCCTTCTGTGATCTTGACAATTCCGCCCGGGCTGGTGGAGATCACTCTCAGCTTGATCTCGCCCAGGCCAAAAGCCTGAGCCCCTAAAAAGCCGCGGAATATCTCCTCGAACATGGTCTCCCGGCCCATGGAGTCGGTGGGCGGCTTTCGGACGCTGGTCGTAGAGATGATATCTCCTTTTGTAAGCGGCCGGCCATTGAAGACCTTGGTGAGAACGTCCCCGGGAGCAAAGATCTGCATCCCTTGCGTGACCGGGGCCAGGGTTACATGCTTGGCCTCATTCCAGACCGCCTTCTTGACCTCTACATACTGGCCTATGCTCGTTCCGGCGTTGGACCTGATCAGACCATCCATCCTGATCATGTCAAGCCCCTGATCCTGGGAATAGGCACTGACAGCTAAAGCTGCCGTTGACCTTGAACCTAACAGCTCAACTACATCTAAGGGACGCGCGCCTATTCTCTCCAGAAAATCCTCGCCAATCCGAACTATGCCTTTTCCTACATCGCCCTGATTGGCCTCGGAAACCTTCAGCCTGACGCTTTCTCCTTCAGTCATGCAATTACGAATATTGGCACCTATTTTTTAAGTAGTTTGCGATTTAATACAATTCGGCATTATTCGAAGGATATATCTCTTAAGAGCGCTCATTGCAGCTCGCTAGGGAGCTGACACTATCATGCAAGGTATCAAAGACAAATTTCCCCATCTTCCCGAAAGGATCTCAGGACTGCGAGAGCTGGCCTACAACCTCTGGTGGAGCTGGCATCCCGAGGGCCGGGCGCTCTTCAAGCTCCTCAATCGCCGGGGCTGGTATCTGAGCAACCACAACCCCGTAAAGATGATCAATCGCATGGATGGCGGTGCTCTGCAGGCAGCCGCATCCGACCCTCACTTTATGAGGCATTACGAGTCGGTCATGACCCGTTTTGAGAATTACATGGACCCATCAGTCGGCTGGTTTTGCAGCCGGGTAGCTCAGCCGCAA
>JAQTYS010000158.1 GCA_028688175.1 Methanothrix sp.
CACTGGTGATAGTAGGCTATATTCCCGGAAAAGGAGGGCGCGCCACTTCCTTTGCCGGCCTACTCCTGGGCGCCTATCGTAACGGCCAGCTGCACTACGTTGGCCGGGTGGGATCAGGGTTTACCGACAGAGAGCTGGAAGAGATTGCCGCAGACTTCTCGCTCCTGGACTATTCTCCCTTTTACAATGCACCGCCGACGCCACAGGTAAAATGGGTAAAACCGAGCCAGGTAGTGCAGGTCTCTGCCCTGGAGACCACACAAGACGGCCACCTGCGCGCCCCGGTCTTCCTGCGCATGAGAGACGACAAAGAGCCACTAGAGTGCACACTAGATCAGGTACTAGATCAGGTGACTGCTCCTGTCAAAATTTGATTGCAAAAAACTGAGGGTTAGGCTATAGCCGGCCCCATGAGTTTGCACAGCCCATCTACGCCATCACCTGCTCCTTGAGAATATAGCGGATCAAGTCTTCCGAGAGCTTGGTCTCCCTTTGCAGCTTCTTTACCGTCTCATCGATGCTGTTGCCCTCCGCCATGAGGCTGGATATCCGGCCCACAATCTTCTCGCCAACTGCGTAATACTCATCAATGTCCTTCCTATGGCCCCAAACATCTCCCCTCAAGAGCTGTACACCCTGGATCTCCAGGAATTGCTGGGCCGCCTTGGACATGGTCTCATGATAAGATGGCGGAATCTGCACGGCTCGCAGGCGCGGGCAGGACTGAACCAGGTTCATTACATCCATATTGGAGGCCCGGAAAGCCAGATGAACAAGCTGCTCGTTCCTGTTTAGGTCGGTGATCTCCTTTTTAGAACTAACTACCCTCAGTTTCATATTACTTACCAATGCTCTTAAAATATTTATAGATAATGGTAATCATAGTAATCCTTAATTAGATATACTGAGATCAGTAACTGAATAGGTAAAATATTTATGCATCATCACTTATGCCAGGAGATATTTCCCAAGTTATGTCAATGATTTGAATATGTTTATGTGATACATCGATTTTTATTTTATGGAAGCTAGCCCTAAACTAGTTAGCGATAATGATCCTCTCGAAAAGATCTTACCGCAGCGGCGCAGTTGGCCAACAGCTTGCAGGCCAGATCTTGACTGGGCCAGGAGCCCAGGCCGCAGTCAGGCCCTGTCGCCCTCAGCCTATCTCCAAATTGAGCATGGGCTCGCTCCAGCCTCTTCCTCATGACCGGAGGTGATTCCCTTTCCAGGATCTCCCTTTCCAGCCTTGGCATATCCTGCCAGAGATTGACCCTGAGCTGTTCGTTCAAGAGAGCGGACAAGGACAGAATATCGGTTCGTGCAATCCCTGCGCGAAGGTAGCTGTCCGTCTCCTCCAGTACCTTCTTATCGATCAACTGCAGATAGTCCGGATGGGAAGCGGACTCAATGCCCACGATGGAAATTCCCGGAACATGAGCACAAACCTCGGCGTAGAGAGGTGAATGCAAATGCACCTCGCAGTCCAATCCCTGACAGGGGGCGCTAGCAATCTGCAGGGCATCAACTATCTCGTCTTCGGAAAAAATAATATTGGAATTCAATCCCAGGCTGGGCTCGTCCAGAGATGCCACGGACATCTTTCCTGCTTCCAATGACGCGCTAAAGAACCTGGCTACGCTATTTGCCAAGTTATTAAGAATATCCGGATAATGTGTCGCACCGAAGACCGAGATGTAAAGCTCCACCGGTCCGGTAACGCAAACCCGCACATCCCGGCCCGGATGCACAGCTTCCAGTTCCATGATCCGTGCATGCTCTTTCTTGATCAGATAGGGATCCTGTGCATAGTCCGGATTCTCGATTGGGTCCATGAACATGCGGATCATATCCCTAAACTGTGGATAGGTAGGAACCTCCACCCCGGCACGACTCTTTTGGGCCAGAACATCGCGCACAAGATTCAGATATTGATCGCGAGACAAGCCATCCAGCCGGACGCCTTTGGGCAGGGGAAAGCTGCCGATATCATCGAAGAATATGCCCTCAATTTGCCGCGACATCCTTTAATCACCGTTTCTAGAGAAAGCGCCTCAGATACTCCTTCAAAGAGGCGTACTGTCCATCCAATCGTTCAAAGCTCTCCTCCAGCTCATCCAGCTGGGCCATGGCCGCAGGCAAAGGTGGATTTATGCCGGTGGCTCGCACGATCTCTTCCGGGAATTTGGCAGGGTCGGCTGTCTCCAGGGAAACACATGGGCTCGTGTCCCCGCATTCTTTTAAGTACTTCATGAGACCGGCCCAGGCCACGGCTCCGTGCGGCTCCAGCAGGACACCGTGCCGGACGTATGCCTCCTTGATGGTCTGGCGGGTCTCTTCATTTGTGATGGAAACGGCATAGAGATCTTTTCGCATGGCCGCCATATTCGGCTGTTGCCCTACGCGGCCTGTCTCATCCATCTTGCCGCCGTAAAGGCAAAAGAGGCGAGCGAGGTTACTGGGATGGCCGACGTTCATGGCATTGGAGATGCAGTTCTTGCTGGGACGGATGGGCTCATAGATGCCTGTATCCATGAAGCGGGGGAACTCATCGTTCTCATTGGTCGCCACCACGAACTTTTGCACGGGAAGGCCCATCTTCATGGCCAAGAGGCCACCCATGAGGTCCCCAAAGTTTCCGCTGGGCACTGAGAAGACGATTTCTTCACCCTTTGGCGCGGCGCGCGAGTGAGCATAGAAGTAATAGACGGCCTGGGGCAACAATCTGCCGATATTGATGGAATTGGCTGATGAGAGATTGAGCACAGAGAGATCGACATCGACAAAAGCCTGTTTAACCAGAGCCTGGCAGTCATCAAACTTGCCCTGCACAGCCAGCGGGAATATATTCTTGCCCAGGGTGGTCATCTGGCGGCGCTGCCTATCGGTAACCTCCTTTTCGGGGAATAATACTACTACCAATACATTATCCAGACCGTAGAAGGCATGAGCTACGGCCGAGCCCGTGTCTCCCGAGGTAGCGGTGAGGATGAGGATGCTTTTGCCTTCCAGGGCAAGGAAGTACTGGATCAGTCGGCCCATTGCCCTGGCAGCAAAGTCCTTGAATGAGCAGGTGGGACCACGATCCAGCCGCAAAACGTACTTTTCGTCATAAACTCGCTCTACAGGGACATCATAATTATAGGCGTCTTGCAGCATGGTCCGCAGGTCGGAGTCTGAGACCAGATCACCCAAATAAGGTTTGATGACCTCGTAGGCGATCTGCGGATAGCTCATATTGGAGAATTGCCCAATTCGGCTCCTGGGAATTTGGGGGATCTCTTCCGGCATATAGAGCCCCTTGTCCGGGGCCTGGCCCATCAAGAGCGCTGCTCGAAAGTCCACGCGCTCGGGATGGCCGTTGGTGCTGAAGAATTTGATAGCAGACATGTGTATGAGAAATAAGGTAACGCTGATCTTTAAGACTTTTCCATGCAAAGACCGAAATCCTTATATTCGATTATTGTCTAAAGCAGATTCGTCTAATATCGAAACAAATTAGATAGCATTGCTGATCTGAAAAATCCCATTAATCGGGAGGAAAACTTGCTTAGATTCGAAGCAGACTACTTGTTTGAAGATGCCCCAGGCATCGGTACAGGCATGAGACCGGCGAATTGGGATCTGCCCCAGGGACCAGAGCCCGGACCACAGTGGCCCAGAAAGAAGAGACCGCAGATTCTTTGAGGCAAAAATGGGCCGGAGAGTGGCCTTCGCGGCCCCTGGCCCAAAGACAATAGAGAAAGGCCAATCAATTTCAAGCACTTTTTTGCCAATTTACCAATTTTCTTCCCTGCACCTTTTTTACCCATTTCACCTGGGTAAAAGCATGTGACAAGCAGCAGGTGACAAGTGACGAACAAGTGTTTTTTGCAGATCATATTTATTATGAACCTTCGAATCCATTGCAGCAATTTCAGGCGGCGGTGAGGGAATATTTAAGTATTAGTTGTCAGGTAAGTTGGACACAAATGATGGTCGTATCGCCCCGATATAGTGATAAATATAACGAGGAGGAAATGAGATGGCGTTCTACACGTTGGGCCTCACTTTTAATCTTGTGATTTTCCTGACAGTAATTGTACTTGCTGTTTGGGCATATGGTATATATTTCAACTTTAAGAAATGGGGCCTCGGATCCACCGGCTACCACGACCAGTTGCGCAATAGCTTCTGGCTCTTCCTTGCCACCTGGATTCATGAGGCATTTAAGGATGGATTATGGGTATTTTTGAGGACTGTAGTGCTTGATGTTCTTCTATTGAGGAGGACGCTGGCCAGAAGCCCGGTGCGATGGGTTATGCACATGTCCATGTTTTATGGATTCCTGATGCTTGCGGCACTTTCCGGCCTTGGACTTATGATCGATATCGTCGAGCATTTCAACCTGCTCGGGCTCTCTGCGCAGGCTGAGATGGCCAAGGAACTTCTGTCGCTGCCCTTCGATATCTTCGGCTACCTGCTTCTCATCGGAGCTACCATCGCCGTATCCAGGAGAATCCTGCTTAAGTTCGTCCGTGACAACACCAGCGCCTATGATGCACTTTTGATCGGCGCAGTGTTCCTCATCACCGTTACCGGATTTTATGCTGAGTGGATGCGCGGCAATTCCTTCCTCATCGGGAATGCCTTTGAATATCCCATCTATGCTCCCCACTTCGCATTGATTCACACCGTTCTGGCAATTGGTCTGTTCGCTTTGATCTTGCCATGGAGCAAATACATCCACGTCATAGCCACACCCATGACCCTGATAGCCAATAGAGGAGGAGAATAAGAATGGCTGATCAAAAAGGCTCCAAGCCCTTGATGACGGGCTATATGATGTCCACCCAGCTCATGGAAGTAGACGGCTGCAACAGGTGCCAGGAGTGTATGAAGTGGTGCCCGACCTTCGCGGTGAGGCCGGATCGGCCCGGCATTACTCCCATGTATAAGAACGCAAGGTGGAGAGAGCTGCAAGCTAAGAGCCAGAGCCTGCGCGCCAAGATCTTCGGCCCCAAGCCCCTCACCGATGATGAGATGAAGGTCTTCACCGAGGACACATATAGCTGCACGACCTGTGGCGTCTGCGGCACGGTCTGCGAGGCAGGAATCAAGACCGTCGAACTCTGGGAGGCCATGCGGCCTAACCTGGTAAAGCGCGGTGACGGACCAGTAGGAAAACAGTCTTTCTTCCCCAAGCTCATCAAGGGAGATCGAAATCCCTACATGGCCAAGCAAGAAGAAAGGCTATGCTGGGTTCCCAAGGATATTAAAGTGCAGGAATCCGGTGATATCGTATACTTCGCAGGCTGCACTGCCGCATACCGGCAGCAAGCACTGGGAGTGGCCACAGTCAGGATTCTGGATAACCTTGGTGTCCCCTTCGCCATGCTGGGCAAGGATGAATGGTGCTGTGCTTCCGCTCTTATCAGAACCGGACAGCGCGAGGTTATGGCAGAGCATGCCGTGCATAATGTCGATGCCTTGAAAGATGCAGGAGCAAAGACGGTGCTTTTTGCCTGTGCTGGATGTCTGCGCAACGCTGCTGTTGATTGGCCCATGTGGTATGAAGGCTACATCCCATACGAGACTATGCCCCTTTCCGTATTCCTGAGAGACAAGATAAGGAATGGCGAGGTTAAGTACAAGATACCTCTGAATTACAGATTTACTTACCACGATCCCTGCCACAACGGCAGGCATCTCATGCACCTCAAGGGAAAAGATTGGTCCTTCGAGGCACCCAGGGATGTCGTACAATCCATCCCCGGCGTCAAGTTCCAGGAGATGGTGAGAAACAGAGCCCTTCAGAGATGCTGTGGTGCAGGTGGCGGCGTAAAGGCAGGTATTCCCGACCTGGCCATGGACTGCGCTATGGCCAGAGTTCAGGATGCAACAGAGATTCAGGCAGAAGTAATCTGTTCCACATGTCCGTTCTGCAGGCTGAACCTGATCGATGGTAGAAACACTGCAAAGTCCCCCATTAAGATGGTGGATATTGTTGAGATGATGGCCGCATCCATGGGCTTGGACACGACCATACCTGAAAACCCGTACACCAAGTTCCAGTCCCAGGATGTCCTGGTCTGCACGCCAACCGAGTGCAAACTCGATACCGTGGAGCGCAAGGAGCCCGGCAAGGATCTGGTGGGCGAGGCTCACTGAAGAATGCCCGCTGCGGCGGACATTCTTTTTTATAAAATTTTTAAAAAATCGTGATTATTTTAGCAAAAATTTTAGCTTCTCTATCTCAGGCACTTATCCGTAAACGCCTTGGGCAGGAGATCCGCAACCGTAGC